>JBAUWM010000196.1:0-6025 GCA_049583775.1 Nocardioides sp. | reverse complement strand
GTCGGAGAGCCCCCGGAACGCCGATCCCACGGCGAGCTTGGCCACCGGAGACCAGGCGATCTCTGGAACCGCCCGGTCTGAGGCGCCCGCCACCGCGGCCACCGCCTCGAGCCTGACCACCCACGTCTGTGTGGGCGCGGCGACCAGGCACCAACGCGCTGCCACCCGCTCGAGTCGACCGGTGACGGAGCCGACGCCGGTGACTTGGAGCGTGACCGGCTGCTCCAGCGAGGCCATCAACCGCCCCGCCAGGGTGACGCCGAGGTACTCGGCCCGACTGCGGTCTGCGATCTCCGGGGCGCGCTCAACGTCGAACGCCGCTGCGGCTTGCTGCTCGAGGTCGGCCAGGTACTCGAAGAGTTCGTGCTCGCCAGCCATGCCTCGACCTTAACGGTGTGGATGAACGGTTGACGTCGCACGTAATGACGCGTTGAGTGATGCAAACACACGCAAACACATAGATCAGGAACCTCGGGATGACCTCGACCTACCTGCGGGCCGTCGCCTGCTGGCTTCTCACCACCGTCGCCGCCATGGCAGTCGGCTCGTGGGCCTTCGACGGCAAGGCCCCGACAGCCGGAACGCTCGAAGAGCAGGTCGCAGCGACAGCCGCGCTCGCGGTGACCCTGTGCGCCGCCTGGGCGTGGTGGGTGGTGAGCGTCGTGAGCCTGGAGGCTCTGCGCGTGACGCCACGGAGCGCGGCGGGGGTGCCGGACTGGGCCCGCAGGTTGGTCTTCGCGGCCGTTGGGTCAACCCTGCTCGGTGCCGCCGTGGGCGTTGTTCCCGCACAGGCCGGTGCCAGGCCGGCCGAGCCGGTCGACCGCCGAGACTCCGGGCCAGCGTTCGTTCTCAACCTCGACCGACTCCCCCTCCCCGACCGCCCGACCGGCGGGGTGGCCGCCATCCGACGCGTCGTCTCCGCAGCGGTGCAGCCTGCGGGGCTGGTGGTCGCGGCTGGCGACTCGCTCTGGTCGATAGCTGCCCAGCTACAGCCGCACGACGCCGCACCCACCGCCGTCGCCACCCGCACCGCCGCGCTCTACGACCTCAATCGTGACGTCGTCGGCGACGACCCCGACCTCATCTACCCCGGCCAGCACCTCACGCTGCCCGCCACCAGCGACAGGAGCCGCTCATGAACACCCATGCCACCGTCGTCCCCCTGCGAGTTCCGGTGCCGATCGCCGAGACCCAGGGCACGCTCGCCTTGGCTCTGCAACCTCGACTCGACCCGCCACCGCTACCCGAGGGCGACCTGCGAACCCGCCGCGACATCGATGCGTGGGCCCACCGGTTCGCGCAGGCGGCCGTCGAGATCATCGGCGGTGACCGCCCCGCCAGTCAGCTCGCTCGCTGGTCAAGCAGCGAGGTCTACGCCGACCTCGAGCGGCGGGCCCAGCTGGTCGCCCGTGCTGGCGCCCACCAGCCCGGAGTAGGCAGGGTCCAACCGGTGCGGCCCCGCGTGCTGTCGGTGCGCTCCTGCTTCCCCCGCCCGCGGTGCGCCGAAGTCAGCCTGCACGTGCGGTACGGCGAACGCTCCCGAGCCGTCGCAGCCCGCTTCGAGCTGCGCCGGACACGCGGTCACGTGCGCTGGGTCTGTACAGCGCTCGAGTTCGCCTGAGCTCGCGAAGGCGAACTCATTGGTCATCGAGTAGCCCGGCGCGACTGAGGGACGAAGTCGCGCCGTGCGTATCGAGATGCGGTGAGCCGAACAAGCGCGCCGCGCGACTCACCCCGTCTCGATACACCCCGCTCGTTCCTCGCGGGGCTACTCGACGAACGGTCGGGTTAGCCGTTGGCGCGCGCCGTGAGGCCGGTGGGGCCGCCGGGTGCGCCGTGGCACTGCTTGAACTTCTTGCCCGAGCCGCAGGGGCACTTGGCGTTGCGACCCACCCCGGAGAACTCATCGTCGGCGTTGGTCACGGTGCCACCGGTCTGCTCCACATCGCCGTCCTCATTGGGAGCGGAGTAGGTCAGGTTCGCGGGACGCGTCGGCGCCTCGAGACCCTTGGCCCGGATCTGCGGAGCCGCCTGAGCCTGGGCAGCCACGACGCTCTCTGATGGCATCTCGCGACGCATCGGCTCCTCGGCGTCGTCCTCGCCTTCGAACATCACCTCGTCGTCAGCGTCGGGCTCTTCAACCTGGACTTCCAGGTTGAAGAGGTAGCCGACCGCTTCCTCCTTGATGCCGTCCATCATCGAGGCGAACATGTCGAAGCCCTCGCGCTGGTACTCGACCAGCGGGTCGCGCTGCGAGTAGGCGCGCAGGTAGATGCCCTCGCGCAGGTAGTCCATCTCGTAGAGGTGCTCGCGCCACTTGCGGTCGAGCACGGAGAGCAGCACGCGCCGCTCGAGCTCGCGCATCACCTCTTCGCCGACCTCGGCCTCGCGGGCCTGGTAGGCGGCCTGGGCGTCGGCCTGCAGCGTGGCGATCAACTCGTCCTTGTCGAGGCCGCTCTGTCCGCCGGCGTCCTCCGCCAGGGTCTGGTAGCTGACCGAGATCGGCCAGAACTGGCCCAGGTCGGTCCAGAGCTGGGCAAGGTCCCACTCTTCGGCGAAGTCCTCGAGCGAGCCGCGGACGGTGCCCTCCACGACGTCGTCGATGAACTCGCGCATCTGCTCGCCGATGTCGGCGCCCTCGAGCACCTCGCGCCGCTCGCCATAGATCACCTGGCGCTGTCGGTCCATCACGTCGTCGTACTTGAGCACGTTCTTGCGCGACTCGAAGTTCTGCGACTCGACCTGACCCTGCGCGTTCGCGATAGCGCCGGTGACCCGCTTGTTCTCGATCGGGACGTCGTCCGGGATCTTGAGCATCGTCAGAACGCGGTCAACCCATTCAGACTTGAAGAGCCGCATGAGCTCGTCTTCCAGCGAGAGGTAGAAGCGGGACTCGCCCGGGTCGCCCTGACGACCCGAACGACCACGGAGCTGGTTGTCGATCCGACGGGACTCGTGCCGTTCAGTGCCCACCACGTAGAGGCCACCGAGGTCGCGCACCTCGTCGTGCTCGGCAGCGACCTGCGCCTTGATCTTCTCGACCATCGCGGGCCAGGCCGCGTCGTACTCCTCGACGTTCTCGACCGGGTCGAGGCCCTGCTTGCGCAATTCCTGGTCGGCCAGGAAGTCCACCGAACCACCGAGCATGATGTCGGTGCCTCGACCAGCCATGTTGGTGGCGACCGTGACTGACCCCTTGTGCCCGGCCAGCGCGATGACCTTGGCCTCGTCAGCGTGCTGCTTGGCGTTGAGCACCGAGTGCGGGATGCCTTTGGAGCGCAACTTGTCGGAGAGATGCTGAGACTTCTCGACCGAGACGGTTCCCACCAGGATCGGCTGACCCTTGGCGTGACGCTCGGCGATGTCCTCGGCAACGGCCTCGTACTTGGCCTCTTCGGTGCGGTAGACGAGGTCACCGGCATCGATTCGGGCCATCGGCTTGTTGGTCGGGATCGGCACCACGCCGAGCTTGTAGATCTTGTCGAACTCACTGGCCTCGGTCATCGCCGTACCGGTCATGCCCGAGAGCGTCTTGTAGAGGCGGAAGTAGTTCTGCAGCGTGACGGTGGCCAGGGTCTGGTACTCCTCGCGGACCTCCACGCCCTCCTTGGCCTCGATCGCCTGGTGCAGGCCGTCGTTGTAGCGACGTCCAGCGAGCATGCGGCCGGTGTGCTCATCGACGATGAGCACCTCGCCGTTCATGACGACGTACTCCTTGTCGTTGCGAAACAGCTCCTTGGCCTTGATGGAGTTGTTCAGGAACGAGATGAGAGGCGTGTTGGCCGACTCGTAGAGGTTCTCGATGCCGAGGTGGTCTTCTACGAGCGTGATTCCCGGCTCGAGCACCGAGATGGTCCGCTTCTTCTCATCGACCTCGTAGTCGACGTCCTTGGTCAGCTTGGTCGCGATCTTCGCGAATTCGCCGTACCACTTGACCTCGTCCTGGGTCGGACCGCTGATGATGAGCGGGGTCCGCGCCTCGTCGATGAGGATCGAGTCGACCTCGTCGACCACAGCGAAGTAGTGGCCGCGCTGCACGCAGTCATCGATCGAGGAGGCCATGTTGTCGCGCAGGTAGTCGAAGCCGAGCTCGTTGTTGGTGCCGTAGGTGACGTCGCAGTTGTAGGCGACGCGGCGCTGGTCGGGCCGCATGCTCGGGAGGATCACGCCGGTGCTGAGGCCGAGGAAGTGGTGGATACGGCCCATCTGCTCCGCCTGGAACTTGGCGAGGTAGTCGTTGACCGTGACGACGTGCACGCCGTTGCCAGCCAGCGCGTTCAGGTAGGACGGCAGCACGGCGACCAGCGTCTTGCCCTCACCGGTCTTCATCTCGGCGATGTTGCCCAAGTGGAGCGCAGCAGCGCCCATGATCTGGACGTCGAAGGGGCGCATGCCAGTGACCCGCTTCGAAGCCTCACGAACCGTGGCGAACGCCTCAGGCATGATCTCGTCGAGCGTCGCACCGTTGGCCAGTCGCTCCCTGAACTCCGCGGTCATCGCCTGGAGCTGCGCATCGCTCATCTCGACGAAGTCGTCCTCGATGGCGTTGACCGCCTTGGCGATGGTCTCGAGCTGACGGAGGATCTTGCCCTCTCCGAGGCGGAGAAGCTTGTCGATGATGACGGGCACGGGGTTTAACTCCTGATGATTGGCAGCAGCCCGGTCGCGGGCCGCATTCCATCCTAACGAGCCACTCCCACCAGCAGTTCCTCGGCGGTCAGCTCGGGCGCCAGGTCGCCCTTGGGCTCGATCACGACCTCACCGAGGCCGAGCCAACCAGCCATCTGGTGCAGCTCGGACGCCAACTCAGCGGCGGTGTCTGCAGGCGCGCCGTCCTCGGCGTACGACCCGCGCACGAGCAAGCGGGAGGTGGCCCTATCGGCCTTGAGGTCGACGCGCGCCACCAGCTCGTCGCGCAGCAGAAAAGGCAGCACGTAGTAGCCGTGCACGCGCTTCTCGGCTGGCGTGTAGATCTCGATGCGGTAGTGGAAGTCGAAGAGTCGTTCGGTGCGTTCGCGCTCCCAGACCACCGGATCGAAGGGGCTCAACAGCGCTCGGGCGGGCACCGCGCGCGGCCGTCGAGCACCTCGATGCACGAAAGCGGGACGATTCCAGCCCTCGATGGTCACCGGTTCGAGCTCCCCGGACTCGACCAGCGTGGCAACGGCGCCGGCGGTGTCATCGATGCGCATGCGGTAGTAGTCGGCCAGGCAGCGCACCGTCGCGACTCCGTGGGAGACCGCGGCGCGGCGCACCAGCTCGAGCTTCTGCTCGCCGACCGGCAGCGCTGGCAGGTCCAGCACGCTGGGGGGAAGCACGCGCTCGGGCAGGTCATAGAGCACCTCGAACTGGCTGTTGCGCCCCGCGATCGCGACATCGCCGGCGGTGAACAGGAAGTCGAGCATGCGACGGGTGCGCGACCAGTTCCAGCCCCAGTGCTCCTTTGAGCGCGGCAGGCCGTCGTCGAGGTCACGAGCCGTCGACGCACCTCGGTCGGCCAGCTCGGCAAGCAACCTGGCCTCGAGATCATCGTCCTCGGCCACGAATGACCACTTGCCCCGCTGTGACCGGTAGGTGTCGCGACGGTGCTGCATCGCCGGCCACAGCTCGACCGGCATGAGGGCCTGCACGTGTGCCCAGTACTCGACGAGGCGCCGCTGCCGCTGACCCGACGCAGCCTTGGTCAGGAGAGATTGGTCGTAGGGCCCCATCCGGGAGTACAGCGGCATGTAGTGCGCGCGGGTGAGCACGTTGACCGAGTCGACCTGGAGGACGCCGGTGCGCGCCACGGTGCGGGCGAACGTGCGCATCGTCGGCGGGTCGTGGGGCGGGTCAAGGAAGCCCTGCGCCGCGAGAGCGATGCGACGGGCTTGGGCCTGGGAGAGGGAGGTGGGCCTGGTGCTCACAGCCGGAACTCAACCACCTCGCGCCGACAGGTGGTCGCTACCGCAGGTCGAGCAGCGAGCGCCAGCGAGCGTCGTCGAGACCCAGTGAGCCGAACAACGTGGTCGAGCGGGCTGCAGGC
>JBAUWM010000195.1:0-1736 GCA_049583775.1 Nocardioides sp. | reverse complement strand
GTGGCCGCCCCGATGCCGCTGCTTGCTCCGGTGACGACTGCGTGACGAGTGCTCATGGCCCCATTCTCACCGTCTGCGGTGGTCGCCGCCGTCTGGGGTGGAGCGCGACCGGTCGACGCCGGGAATCATCGGTGCAGATCGGGTGTTGGCGGTTCCGGAGACCGATCTGTGCTGGACTGGACAGGAGCTGCGGGTGAGCGAGATTCGACGAGTGGCGATGATCAGTCTGCACACGTCTCCACTCGACCAGCCCGGCACCGGTGATGCGGGCGGCATGAACGTCTACGTCGTCGAGCTGTCGCGTCGGCTCGCGGCCCGCGGCGTCGAGGTTGACGTGTTCACCCGCGCGACGAGCTCGCAACTCGCCCCGGTGGTCGAGCTCGCGGACGGCGTCCAGGTGCGGCACGTGGCCGCAGGCCCCTTCGAGGGGCTGACGAAGCACGAGCTACCCAGCCAGATGTGCGTGTTCGCCCGTGAGGTACTTCGCACCGAGGCCGCTCACCCCGTGGGGCACTACGACTCCGTGCACTCCCACTACTGGCTCTCCGGCCAGGTCGGCGCACTGGCCCGCGACCGCTGGGGCGTTCCGCTGATCCACTCGATGCACACCATGGCGAAGGTCAAGAACGAGGCGCTGGCCGAGGGCGACGTCGCCGAGCCGGCGTCGCGAATCCTCGGCGAGGAGCAGGTGGTCGAGGCCGCCGACGTGCTCATCGCCAACACCGACCTCGAGGCCAAGCAGCTGATCAACCTCTACGACGCGCACCCCGGCCGCGTTGAGGTCGTTCACCCGGGTGTCGACCTCCACGTCTTCGCCCCGCGCGACCAGGTCGCCGTCCGCGCCGAGCTCGGCCTGCCCTCCGATGCCGCTGTGCTCCTGTTTGCGGGTCGGATCCAGCCTCTCAAGGCACCTGATGTTCTGCTGCGCGCGGTCGGGGTGATGCTCGAACGCGATCCGGAATTGCGGCGCCAGCTCGTCGTGCCCGTGGTCGGCGGCCCCTCGGGAAGCGGCCTCGAGCGACCCAGCGCCCTCACCGCCCTGGCAGCCGAACTGGGCATCGCGGACGTCGTGCGCTTCGTGCCGCCGGTGGCCCAGGCCGAGCTAGCCCGCTGGTACGCGGCCGCGACCGTAGTAGCGGTCCCGTCGTACAACGAGTCGTTCGGTCTCGTCGCCGCGGAGGCGCAAGCCTGCGGCACGCCCGTGGTGGCGGCCGCGGTCGGTGGGCTCACGACGGTCGTGCGCGACGGGCGCAGCGGTCTGCTGCTCGACACCCACGACCCGAGCGACTGGGCTCACGCGCTGGCTCGGATCGTCGACGACCCCGCTCTGCGCGAATCGCTCGCGACCGGCGCCCTGGCACAGGCCCAGGAGTTCTCCTGGGACGCCACCGCGGCCGCGACCCTCGAGGTCTACGAGGGGGCTCGGGCCCGCATGGCAGGCTCGACGGTGTGAGCACGTCATCGAACCCGGCCGAGACCATCCGAGCCCACCTGGCCGACAGCGACGTCGAGTTCGAGGAGTCGGCCGCCGGAGTCTTCTCCTTCGCGTTGCCAGGGGAGAAGAAGCTGCAGACCGCCGTGCGGCTCGACGTCGGTACGCACGCGCTCGGCGTGCACGCGTTCGTGTGCCGGCAACCAGACGAGAACCACGAGCGGGTCTATCGCTGGCTGCTCGAACGCAACCTGAAGATGTATGCCGTGTCGTTCGCGGTCGACCACCACGGCGACATCTACCT
>JBAUWM010000194.1:0-3217 GCA_049583775.1 Nocardioides sp. | reverse complement strand
GTGCCGCCGCTGCTCGACGGTCCGCTGGCCCCCGCCCCAGCCGGCGACGTCTCGCTCGCCGACCTCAAGGCGTTCTTCGCCCACCCGGTGCGGTCGTTCCTGCGACAGCGACTCGACGTCGGCATGCCGCTCACGGTCGACGAGATGAGTGATGCCATGCCGATCGAGCTCGACGGGCTGGAGGCCTGGCAGGTGGGCGACCACCTGTTGCGCGAGGTGCTGGCAGGCCAAGACCCCGCCGCGGTGATGACGGCCGAGTTGTTACGCGGCTCCCTTCCGCCCGGCGTGCTGGGCAGTCGCGAGCTCGACAAGGTCGTGCGTGAGGCGCAGCGACTCTTCGAGCGCACCGCCGAGCTGCGTGAGGGTCCGCGGCGTTCTATCGACGTCGACGTCGACCTGGGCGGTGGGCGCCATCTGTCGGGCACCGTCAACGACGTCTACGGCCCGCGGCTTGTCTCGCTGGGCTACTCCCGCCTGAAGCCCCGTCAGCGACTGATGTCGTGGATCGATCTGCTCGCGCTCACCGCTGCCCGGCCTGACGAGAGCTACACGGCGCACGCGGTCGGCCGCGAGCGGGCCGGGCCTCGGCGCGCCCTGGCGGGTCCCGTCGATCACCGCGCCGTCGACTGGCTGCGCGACCTGGTCGAGCTGCGCGACGAGGGGTTGTGTCGTCCGCTCCCTCTCCCGATCGCCGCCGGCGCTGCCTGGGCTGAGGGCCACGCGCGCTCCTTCCTGGGTGAGGACGTCTCCCCGGAAGACTTGGCCGACAAGCAGTGGCGCACTGATCCGTACAACCAATTCGGTATCGAGGGCGAAGACGCCGATGCCTACCACCGCCGAGCTTTCGGCGACTCTGCGCCAATCTCGGTGCTGGCCGAGGCAGGCCTGGGTGAGCTCGCCTGGCGGGTGTGGGAGCCACTGCTCACTGGCGCCGAACGGGTGGCCGCGCTATGACGCCTACGCCCTTCTCGATCAGCGACCCCTTGCCTCGGGCGGGGGAGACCACCCTGCTCGAAGCGAGCGCCGGCACCGGCAAGACGTGGACGATCGGCGCGTTGGTCACCCGCTACGTGGCCGAGGGAGTCGCCACCCTCGACGAGATGCTCGTCGTCACTTTTGGTCGGGCCGCCAGCCAAGAGTTGCGCGAGCGCGTGCGCGATCAGCTGGTCGAGGCCGAGCGCGCGCTCGTCGATCAGGCCCAGACTCATCCCGGGCAGCCCGACCCCACGGAGTCCGACCTGCTGCGCGGGCTGCTCGACTGCGACGACACCGAACGACGCCGCCGACACCGACGCGTCAACGAGGCGTTGGCCGGCTTCGACCGCGCGACCATCGCCACCACTCACCAGTTCTGCTCGATGGTGCTCGACTCGCTCGGAGTGGCCGGCGACACCGACTCTCGGGCTCGGCTGGTCGAAGACCTCGACGATCTCGTGTGCGAGGTGGTCGACGACCTCTACCTCCGGGCCTTCGCCTCCTCCGACTCCGATCCCGCGTTCAGTCACAGCGAGGCGATGGCGATCGCTCGAGACGTCGTGAAAGATCCGCAGGCGCGGGTCGAACCTGCCGGCGAGAGCCGGGAGACGCAGGCCGGGCGCCGCGTGTCGTTCGCCCTGAAGGTGCGCACCGAGCTCGAGCTGCGCAAGCGGCGGCTCGGCGTCCTGTCCTACGACGACCTGCTCAGCCAGCTTGCCTCGGCCCTCGAGCCGACTGACTCGCCCGCCCGCGCACGCATGCGGGCTCGGTGGCGGATCGTCCTGGTCGATGAGTTCCAAGACACCGACCCGGTGCAGTGGCAGGTGCTCGACCGGGCCTTTACCGGCGTGGCCACCATGGTGCTGATCGGCGACCCGAAGCAGGCCATCTACGCCTTCCGCGGTGGCGACGTCACTACGTACCTGACCGCGGCCGAGACGGCGAGCACGCAGCAGACCCTGGGCGTCAACTGGCGCAGCGACCAGGGTCTGCTCGACGCGTTCCAAGAGCTGCTGGTCGGTGCTGAGCTGGGTGATGAGCGGATCGTGGTGCACCCGGTCGCAGCCCACCACGGAGACAGCAGGCTGGTGGGTGCGCCGAGCCCGAGTCCGTTGCGTCTGCGCGCGGTACGGCGCGAGGACTTCGGCCGGAGGGGTGGCTCGGCCCTCGGCGTCAACGACGTCCGACCACACATCGCGCGTGACCTCGCACTCGACGTGCGCCGCCTGCTCGCCTCGGGCGCGACCTTTGCCGGGCGAGCCCTTGAGCCACGCGACGTCGCGGTCATCTGTTACCGGCACGCTGACCTGGCCGCGGCCCGCACCGCCCTGCACGACGTGGGGGTGCCGGCTGTCATCGCGGGCGGGGGCAGCGTGTTCGCCACCCCGGCCGCCGGAGAGTGGCTGACCCTGCTCGAGGCCTTGGAGCAGCCGCACCGCAGCGCTCGGGTCCGCGCTGCGGCGCTCACCGGGTTCATCGGGCTCACGGCACGTGAGCTCGACGAGGGTGGCGACGCGCGCACCGACGAGGTGGCCGACACCGTGCGCCGGTGGGCCGACGTCGTCGCGCGGCGCGGAGTCGCTGCTGTGCTCGAGGCCGCCTCGGCCGGAGGTCTTTCCGCACGGGTGCTCGCCGAGCTCGGCGGCGAACGCCGACTCACCGATCTGCGCCACATCGGCGAGGCCCTGCACGACGTCGCGCAACGCGAGCACCTCGGTCTCGTCTCACTCCTCAGCTGGCTGCGGGGGCAGGTGGCTGAAGGGCGCACGAGCGGCGGCGCCGAGCGCACGCGTCGGCTCGACTCTGACGCGCTCGCCGTGCAGCTGGTCACCATCCACGCGAGCAAGGGCCTGCAGTACCCAGTGGTCTACCTGCCCTCCATCGGCGACCGGCACCTGCCGAAGCCGAAGCGGCCGCTCTTCCACGACGACGAGGGCACCCGGTGTCTCGACGTCGGCGGCACCGGACCGCAGTGGAATGACCACGTGGCCCGCTGGACGCGTGAGGAGGCCGGCGAGTGGTTGCGGCTGCTCTACGTGGCCATCACGCGCGCCCAGTCGCAGGTGATCTGTTGGTGGGCGCCCACCAAGAATGCCGTGAGCTCGCCGCTGCACCGGCTGCTGCTTCGCCCCGAGGGAGTCGGTCAGGTGCCCGAGGCCCCGTCGCTGCCGTCCGACGACGAGGTCGTCGAGCTCTTCGGCCGGTGGCGCGACCGCGGCGGACCGGCTCCCGAGCTCGCGAG
>JBAUWM010000193.1:0-5697 GCA_049583775.1 Nocardioides sp. | reverse complement strand
AGCCTCTCCTGGTCGGCGGTGGTCAGGCTGCGGACGTCGACGCGGAGAGATGCCTCGGCGGGCACGGTGTTACCGGCCACCCCGCTGGTGAGCAGGGTCGGCGTGACGGTGTTGCCCCCAGGCCCCTCGTCGAGCTCGGCCAGTGCGAGCACCAGTTCGGCGACAGCGACGGTCGTGTTGATGCCCGAGTGCGGCTCGAGGCCGGCGTGCGCTGCGCGGCCTGACACCCGCACCTCGTAGACGCCGACGCCCTTGCGGGCTGTCTTCAGGGCACCGTTGTCGGCGCTGGCCTCCAGCACCAGGGCGATCCCCGCTCGGCGGGACTCCGTCTCGATCAGTGCGCGGGATGTCGGCGACCCGATTTCCTCATCCCCGGTCACCAGCAGGGTCACGCCATCACGGTCGGGCAGAGCGGCTACTGCGTGGAACATCTGCACCAGCCCGGCCTTCATGTCGAAGCAGCCGGGCCCGTAGGCGCGACCCTCTTCGACGCGCCACGGGTGTTCGTCGATGGAGCCGATCGGCCACACGGTGTCGTGGTGGCCTAGCAACAGCACTCGGTCGCCCTCGCCGAAACGCCAGCGCAGGTGGGTGCACCCATCGACCACAATCACCTCGGGGGCGACTCCGAGGACGCGCGCGCCGAGGGCGGCCACCACGTTCGCGCTCCGCTCCACCGCAACGAGGTCGGACGACGGTGACTCACACACCACCAGCTCGCCGAGGTCGGCGACCAACTGGTCGAGGTCAGGCTTGAGCAGCGGAGACGTCATCGTGGCCGCCCGAGCTCGGCGCGGAACAATCGGTGCACGTTGCCGCCGAGCACGGCTCGTACGTCGGGTTCGCTCCAGCCTCGCCCCACCATCGCCTCCGTGACGCTGGGCAAACCACGGGGGCCTTCGAGACCGGGCACGTAAGCGAGCGGCACCCCAGCATCGTTGGGGAGTCCCTCGCAGCATGGCGGTGTCAGGTCGTCAAAGATCTCCTTGACGAAGTCAGGGCCGAGCCCCACATGCGCAATGCCTGCTACCTCGACGAGGTGCTCGAGGTGGTCCATGAGCCGGCTGACCGAGTAGTCCGTCTCGTGCAAGAACGGGCCGATGAAGTTCACGCACACCACGCCACCCAAGGCGGCGATGCCACGAACGTGTTCGTCCGACAGGTTGCGGTGGTGTTCGCGCAGGGCTCGCGACGAAGAGTGCGTCGCCATCACCGGGCGACTCGCGATCTCCAGCACGTGGTCGACGCCCACGGCGCCGAGATGGCTCACGTCGTAGACCATGCCGAGCTGCTCCATCAGGTGCACTGCGTCGACACCAGCTCGGGTGAGCCGGCTCCCCGTGGCGTCCTCGGCGCTGCCGTCGGCGAGGGCGGTGCGGCCGAAGTGGGCGAGTGAAGCCACCCGGACGCCAAGACGGAACAGCGTCTCGAGCAGCTCGACGTCCTCGCCCACGCCCGGAGCACTCTCGAGGGCGAGTACTAGTGCGATCCGGCCGGAGGCGAGGGCGGCGTCGATGTCGTCGCCGTTCAGGCACAGCGCGACCGTGTCCTCGTTTTCGGCTGCGACCCGATGCGCACACTCGATCATCTTGAGGGTCTGGCGCAGCGCACCCTCCGGACGGAAGCCGTCGTCGACGAACACGGGTAGCACCTGGAGGTTCACGCTGCCGTCGACGAGCTGGGGGAGCCACTGGCTGCGGAAGTACGAACCCCACTCCGCGACCGGGCGTGCTTGCACGCACATCAGCAGGTCGTTGTGCGCGTCGGCCACGACGGCGTTCGCGTGGAGGTCACGCCAGTCGGTCTGGGTCGTCATGACGCCATTGTGTGGGTTTCAGCCGTCGCTCGCCTCGTGCGATGACATGGGTTGGCAGCGGGCGATTGGTGCGTTGCGACAGTGCCCGCCACGAAAGCGCGTTGACGTGTCGGCGGTCGAGCTCTCTGGACCCCATCGTGTGCCAGGGTGTCGGAGTGCCTCCCCCGGACGACGACGTCGAATGGCTGTTGACGGCTGCTGCTCGCGGTAATGCGGTGACGCGAATCGACGATGCCCATCCCGGCCGGGCTTGGTCGGAGGGGAACCTCGTGCGCCCGCTGATTCACGGCGGGACGTACTTCGCCGAGCTCTACCAGCGGATCGAGGCGACCAACGCCGGTGACACCATTGTTTTCACCGACTGGCAGGGCGACAGCGACGAGCGACTCACGGGGGAGCCGGGCAGCGAGGTCCTAGCCGTCTTGGGTCGGGCGGCGGCCCGCGGGGTCGAAGTGCGTGGTCTCGTGTGGCACTCCCGAGCAGCGGCCGCGGCTGGCGCCCCTGGCGACAATTCCGACTTCAGCGCTCGGTTGCGCGCGCTCGGCATCGAGGCCTGGCTGGACATGCGGGTGCGGAATCGCGGTTCTCATCACCAGAAGCTGGTCGTGCTTCGGCACCGTGACGATCCAACCCGTGATGTGGCCTACGTGGGCGGCATCGATTTGTGCCACTCCCGACGCGACGACGAGAACCATGGCGGCGACCCGCAGGCTGACCCGATGGCCGAGGAGTACGGCGCCAACCCGCCCTGGCACGACCTTCAGGCCGCGATCTCCGGTCCAGCAGTGCACGACGTGGAGACGGTGTTCCGGGAGCGTTGGGAGGATCCGGCACCCCTGGACGGCAGCCCTCGTCGATGGCGCGGACTCGGGCGCCGGGCGGGTCGGCATACGTCTGCCACTCGAATTCCTGGGCCGAGCGCGCTGCCGATCCAATCTCCTCCACCACCCGCAGTTCCCGATGGAAGTCACGTGGTGCAGCTTCTGAGGACCTATCCGACGCTGCCGTCCAGCAGGGCCTACCCCTTCGCCAGGTCCGGGGAGAGGAGCGTCGCGCGCGGGTACACCAAGGCGATCGAGCGCGCTCGGCAGTTGATCTACGTGGAAGACCAATACCTCTGGGGTCGTCACCTGGGAGAGATGCTCAGTTCAGTTCTGGCGAAGAATCCTGAGCTACTTCTCATGGCGGTGGTACCCCTCTACCCCGATCTGGAAGGCACGCTGGGGCGGCTGCCTCAGTTGGAGGGTCGACGCCGCGCCATGCAGGTACTGATGCGCGATGCTCCCGAGCAAGTCGCGATCTACGGCCTGGAGAACCACTCCGGCACCCCTGTCTACGTGCACGCGAAGGCCTGCGTCATCGACGACACCTGGACCTCGATCGGTTCCGACAACTTGAACAGACGCTCGTGGACCCATGACTCCGAGCTCTCTGCTGTCGTCCTCGATCGCCAGGGTGAGTTCGGGCAGGGTGATTTCGGGCGCCGACTGCGACTCACCTTGGCCGCCGAGCACCTCGACCGTGCAGCGAGCGACGCGAGCGATACGACTGCAGCGACTGACGCGATGGCCGACTGCCACGAACCCGCCGACATGTTCGCTACCTATGCAGCCAGCGCTGCACGCCTCGACGCCTGGCACGAAGGCGGCCGAACCGGTCCACGACCACAGGGGCGACTGCGCCGCCTCGAACCTCCGACCTTGGGTCTGCTGACCCGCGCCATCGCGACCCCACCGTACGTGTTCCTGCACGATCCTGATGGGCGGCCGCGTCGCCTGCGCCGGGCGAACGAGTTCTGACCGGCTGCGACCCCCGTTCAGACCGGGCGCCTACGCTGACGTCATTCCCTTGTCGTCTACGAGCTGAGGACACGTGCAGATCCTGGTGACCGGAGCAACCGGCTACGTCGGCGGTCGGCTCGTGCCGTTGCTGCTCGAGGCTGGCCACGGCGTGCGTACCACCACCTCGAACCCTGAGCGCGAACAACCGTGGTGGGGTGAAGAGGTGGAGACCGTGGTCATGGACGCCATGGACGCCACCCAGGTCAGTGCCGCCTGCGAGGGCGTGGACGCCGTCTACTACCTGATCCACGGCATGGGTGGCGACGACTTCGCGGAGGCGGACCGCAAGGCGGCCAGCAACCTCGCCGACGCAGTCCGCGCTCACGGCATCGAACGCATCGTGTACCTCTCCGGCCTCGTCCCCGACGTCGACGACGTCGACGACGGCGAACTCTCCGAGCACATCAGGTCGCGACGCGAGGTAGAGCAGATCCTCAGCGACGTGCCCGCCACCGTGGTGGTGCTGCGAGCCGCGGTGCTGCTGGGCAGCGGATCTACGTCGTTCGAGATCATCCGACAGGTCAGCGAACGCATGCCCGTGCATACCGTGCCAGCGTGGATGGACTCCATGGTGCAGCCGATCGCCACCGCCGACGTGCTCGTGGCGCTCGCAGGGGCCCTTGACTACACCGGTCCGTCACGTCACTTCGACGTTGGTGGACCCGACCGGCTGCGCTACGGCGCGCTGCTGGAGACCTATACCGAGTACGCGGGCCTCGAGCGCCCGCAGGTGAAGGTGCCGTTGCTGCCGACCGCGCTCGTGGGCACCCTCGTCGGCAGCCTCACTGATGTCCCGCGAAGCACGGTCGAAGCGTTGGTCGAGAGCCTCCACCACGACATGACGTGTGCCGATGACGACTTCGTGGAGATGCTGCTCCCGAGCGGGCACCAGCTGATCGGACTCGACGACGCACTGCGTCGCTCGCTGGCACCTCGCGCATCGTCGCCACAGAACGCAGACCCCATGGGCCCGCTGCCACAGGATCCGGCCTGGGCCGACGGCGGCGACGCCCGCCCCGCACTGGCCAAGGTCGTCGACGCCGTGAGGGACGTCCTCCCCGGCTCTGGAAAGTCCGGCTAGGCGCCGCCGACCTGGCCAGTGCCTCGTTGCCCCAGGTGCTACGAGGCGAACCAAGACCCCCAGCAGGGCCTGGTCAGCTCGCGGCCTGCAGAGCCTTGACCTCATCGCGGGCGCTCACGACTGCCTCGCGCTGCCGACTCACGACCTCACGGAACCCGGGGCTGAGGTCCTGCTCGAGCGCCTTGTCGTACTCAGAAACCGCGTGGTCCTCGCCGGTCAGAGCGGCCTGGAGGATGCTGCCAGCGTCACCGCCGGTCACGGCCTCCTTCAACGAGATCCACCCACGGTGCAGGGCCGCGGCGACCGTCCCGCTTTCGTCTACGTCGTCGCCGTAGTCCTCACCCAGTTCGATGATCTCGCGCTGGAAGCCAGCGCGCTGCTCGGACAGGCGCTGCAAGGTGCTGGCCCACTCGGCTTGGTCCCCCTCACGCAGTTTCTCGGCTGCGGTGGCAAAGCCTTGCTCGCCGTCCTTCAGCGTCTCGACCAGTTCCTTGGCGGCCTGTTTGTCGTCTGTCATGGGGTCACTCCTTCGTTGGGTGGTGGCCTCTCTGGCCTACCCAACGCGACCGTCCTTAATCCTCGCGGAAATCTTGCCCGGCGCCGGGTGGTTGGCGATCTGAACCAGTCGGAGGCGTGCCGTTGTGCGCCGCCACGGACAACGTGTGCTGGCTCGGGGGTCCTCCCTCGCCTGGGCGGTGACCTTGGGGTGGACGTGGAGCTTCGCCTACTGGTCGATCTACAAGGCCTCCGTCGAGGAACAGGTGGTGAGCCGAATGGCGTGGTCGTGTGGGTTGCGGGGGTCTCGACGACGCCGTCGCTCGTGCCTCGCTCCGCCTGCTCGACCTCCGGGTGACGACGGCGTCGCTCGTGCCTCGCTCCGGCTGCTCGACCTCCGGTGGTCGAGCAGCGAGCGCTAGCGAGCGTTGTCGAGACCGAGTGAGCCGAGTGGCGTGGATGTG
>JBAUWM010000192.1:0-5856 GCA_049583775.1 Nocardioides sp. | reverse complement strand
GACGAGCACACCGCCGTCTTCGCCGCGTCGGCCGCCGACGTCAGGCACGTCGTTGTCGACGGGCGCCGCATCGACCTCGATCCGGACGACGTCGGCCGCGAGCTGCAGCGCGAGATCGAGATGATGTGGCGATGACCAGCACGCTGCTCACCAACATCGGCGAGCTGAGCACCAACGACCCCGAGCGGGCCGGCGTCCTCGGCACGATCGAGCAGGCCGCGCTCGTGATCGAAGGCAGCACCATCGCGTGGGTGGGTCACGCCCACGACGCCCCGCAGGCCGACGCGCACGTCGACCTGGCCGGCCGTGCGGTGATCCCCGGCTTCGTCGACTCCCACTCGCACCTGGTGTTCGCGGGCGATCGCGCCGAGGAGTTCGAGGCGCGGATGACCGGGACGCCGTACGCGGCTGGGGGAATCCGCACCACGGTCGCTGCCACCCGCGCCGCCACCGACGAGCAGCTGACGGCCCACGTGGCCCGATTGATGGCCGAGATGCGTGGCCAAGGCACCACCACGGTGGAGATCAAGAGCGGCTACGGGCTCACCGTCCGCGACGAGGCCCGCAGCCTTGCGGTCGCCCGCCAGTTCACCGACGAGACGACCTTTCTCGGCGCCCACGTCGTGCCCGCCGAGTTTGCCGAGGACCCGGCGGCGTACGTGGCCGAGGTGACCGGACCCATGCTGGCCGCCGCGGCACCTCACGCGCGCTGGATCGACGTCTTCTGTGAACGTGGAGCCTTTGACGCTGACCAGGCCCGCGCCGTCCTCGCCGCCGGAGAAGCTGCCGGGTTGCGCGGTCGGCTGCACGCCAACCAGCTCGGGCCCGGCCCCGGTGTTCAGCTGGCCTGCGAGCTCGACCTCGTGGCCGTCGACCACTGCACCTACCTCGACGCCGCCGACGTGGCCGCCCTCGCTGACTCGGGCACGATCGCCACCCTGCTGCCCGGCGTCGAGTTCTCGACGAATCAGCCCTACCCCGACGCCCGCCGGCTGCTGGACGCCGGCGTGAGCGTCGCAATCGCCAGCGACTGCAACCCCGGCTCGTGCTTCACCAGCAGTCTGCCCTTCTGCATCGCCATCGCGGTGCGCGAGATGGGCATGACTCCGGCCGAGGCCGTGCACGCCGCAACGCTCGGCGGCGCCGGCGCGCTCGACCGCGACGACGTCGGCCACCTACGCCTCGGCGCTCGCGCCGATCTAGCTGTGCTCGACGCGCCGAGCCACCGCCACCTCGCCTACCGCCCCGGCGTCCCGTTGGTGGCGCAGACCTGGATCGGCGGCCGGCCGGCCTGACGCCCGGGGAGCGGTGCCTCAGCCACCGATTTGCCGGCGCCGCCGGTGGCTGTCTCACCGCCGCTCGGCCTGACGCCCCGGGAGCGGTGCCTCAGCCACCTACCTCCGGCCAGATTCGGTGGCTGTCCCACCGCTCCCCGCCGCAAGCCCGCTCCCCGCCGCCAACACCGACTGCCGCCGCCCGGTCTGAGGTAGCACACCGGCACCCCACACAGAGATAGGGCACGTGCCCGATGTGGGCGCCTACCTCAGGCGACGAATCTCTACTCATCGGCTGGAAGACATCCGGCCCTGAGGTAGCGATGAGGAGCGACCGACATGTTCGGATTCGATCAGATGAACATCCAGGCCGAGGTCGCGTACCGCACCGAGCGGCTGCGACGAGGCACCCCCGTGCGCCGTCGCGGCAAGACGCGCTACGCCACCAACGAGCGAGAGATCGACAAGCGCGTCCGCTGACGCGCGCCGCACCAGGCAACACAATGGTCCCCGTGGCCATTCAGTCCAGCACGACCATGGTCGGGCGGGACGCCGAGCTGACGGAGATCGCAACGTCGCTGGGCGTTCGCCCCCTTCGCGCTGCGAACAAGCTCAGCGACGTGCTGCTCTCGGGTGACGCCGGCGTGGGCAAGACCCGGCTGTTGCGTGCGCTGCGCGACCTCGCCTTCGATGAGGGCTGGCAGGTCTTCGCCGGGCACTGCCTCGATTTTGGCGACAGCGCGCTGCCGTACCTCCCGTTCTCGGAGGTCGTGGGCCGCCTCGTCACCGATTTGCCCGATGTCGTCACCGAGGTGGCGGTGAACCATCCCGCGCTCACCCGGCTGCAGCCGGTGCGCCGAGTCATGTCGTCGTCCGACTCCACGGATGCCGAGGCGTCGGCCCTCGACCGTGCCGATCTCTTCCGTGCTTTTCAGGCGGTTCTCGAGGCCGCTGCTTTGAAGGCCCCGGTGCTGCTCGTCATCGAAGACACCCACTGGGCCGACCAGTCGACTCGCGACATGTTGTCGTTCTTGCTCTCCAGGGTCGACGCAGGCGGCTTCGCGATCGTGGCCTCTTACCGTTCCGACGACCTCCACCGCCGCCACCCGCTGCGCCGTCAGGTGGCGGAGTGGTCGCGACTGCGCGGCGTCGACCGCATCGCTCTCTCCCCGCTGGCCGACGACGCCGTTCGCGCGTTGGTCGCGGCACTGGTGCCCGGCGGTCTGCCCGAGTCTGAGCTCGCTGACGTGATCGCCCGAGCCGAGGGCAACGCGTTCTTCGTCGAAGAACTCACCAGCGCCGCCGCCGAGCCGGGAAGTGCAGTACCCGGCGACCTCGCCGACGTGCTGCTCGTGCGGCTCGACCGACTCGCCGACGATGCCCGCCAGGTCGTGCGCACCGCCAGCGCGAGCGGACGCCGGGTCACCCACGACATGCTCGAAGCGACGTCCGACCTGTCGCCCGACGCGCTCGACGAGGGGTTGCGTGGCGCCGTCGAGATGAACGTGCTGGTCTCCGAACGAGGCGGCTACGCCTTTCGGCACGCGCTGCTTGGCGAAGCGGTCTACGACGACCTGTTGCCGGGGGAGCGCGCCCGCCTGCACGGCCGCTACGTCACCGCGCTCCAAGAACTCACCGCCCGAGGCTCGGCCGCCGAGCTCGCCCGGCACGCACGGCTGGCGATGGACAAGACCACAGCCCTGACCGCTAGCGTGCGCGCCGGCAACGAGGCGAGCGAGGTCGGCGGCCCCGACGAGGCGGCCTACCACTACCAACAGGCCCTCGAGCTGTTGAGCAGCGGCCGCGACCAGGCCGACCTCGGCGAGCACGGCATCGACTTGTCGAAGCTGGTGGTCAAGGCTGCCGACGCCCTCACCATGAGCGGCGACCCTGAGCGCGCGATCGCCGTCATCCAAGAACAGCTCGACCGCCTCGGCGACGACGCCTCCGACACCTGGAAGGCGCGCATGCTCAGCGCCCAGGCCAACGCCGTCTACATCACCGAGTCAGACGTCGACGCGCAGGATCTTTCCGCTCGGGCGGTAGCGCTCGCCCCGACCGGCGAAAGCGGGTTGCGCGCACGGGTGCTGGCCAACCACGCGAAGATCCTGGCCGCGCACGGTCATCTCGACGAGGCGCACACGGTGGGCATGGACGCTCTCGAGCTTGCCGAGCGGCTCGACCTCAACGAGCTGGCCTCCGACGCGATCATGACCCTGAGTGGCCTGAAGAAGGCCGGTCCGAAGGAAGGCCTGCGAGCCGCACTGGAAGAGGCGATCGCCCGAGCCGAGGTCACCGACGCGATTCACGCCGAGCTACGTGGGCGCTTCCTCCTCGGCCGCTCCTACGAAGACTGGGGCGACTTCGACGAGGCGGAGCGCTGGTTCGCCAGCGGCATCGAGCGTGCGACCACGGCCGGCCTGCCCTGGGCTCCTTACGGGTTCGAGGCCCGCTGGCAGTTGGCGTGGATCCACATGGTGCGCGGTGATTGGGACCGCGCCTTCGATCTCTTCGTGGTGGAGGGCCCCGTGCCGCCGCCCATCCCGCGCGCGATGCTCACCTCGATGCGGTTGCTCATGCTGCAGGCGCGTGGGGAGGACGTCACTGCTCGTGCCGCAGGACTGCGTCCGTTCTGGCGGCGCGAAGGCGCGGTCACCATCTACGCCGCCGAGGTAGAGACGATCGCGGCCGGACGACGCGGGGATTCGGCCGGCGCCCTCCGCGTGTACGACGAGGCCGTCGAGGTGCTCACCTCGATCTGGCACGAGTGGTTCGGGGCTCGGATCCGACTGGCTGCTGTCACCGCGGCCATGGTTGCCGACGCGCTGCCCGCACTCAGCCAAACCGAGCGCGAGGCGCTGCTGCCTTCCGTTGCGCGGTTGCACGCCGACGGCCACATGGTGCTCGACAGGAACACTGACCCGAACGGCCACTGGGGTCCTGAAGGGCGAGCCTGGCTGCGCCGCTTGGACGCCGAGAGCCTGCGGGCCCGGTGGCTGGCCGGCGTCGACGCCCCGGAGTCCGACGTCCTCGTGGCGACCTGGCGCGAGACCGAGCAGCTCTTCGTCGACTTCGGGCACGTGCCTGAGCTGGCCGTGGTGCGGACCCGTTTGGCGGGCATCCTCCGGGCGTCCGGAGACGTCGCGGGCGCTCGCGCAGCTGCCGACCTGGCTCGCGAGACGGCACACGCCCTGGGCATGCAGCCGCTCCTCGACGAGCTGACCGCCTTGGGCTCGCGACCGGCGCCGCGAGCTGACACAGCCCCCGACACCCTCACCGCCCGCGAGCTCGAGATCGTCGGCCACGTGGCTGAGGGCCGCACCAACGGTGAGATCGGAAAGTTGCTGTTCATCAGCACCAAGACGGTGAGCGTCCACGTCTCCAACATCTTGGGCAAGCTCGGTGCCGCTGGCCGCACGGAGGCCGCCGCCATTGCCCGCCGTCGCGGCCTCCTCGACTAGCTCCCTCGGCAGGCCCAGCCGCCCAAGACCCCGGCACTACCATCGAGGAATGGCCGCTCTCGATGACGTCCCCGCACTGACTGGTGAACGCTTTCGCGCCATGAGCGTGCTCGACAGCAGAGACGTTCCTCGCGTGCCCAAGGACGCCGCGCTGCCCCCAGGCCCGCGCTGGCCGGTGCTCCTCCAGACCGGAGCCTTGCTGCGGTTCCGTCACCAGCTCCACCCCTACCTCCTGAAGAAGTACGGCGACGTGTTCACCATCCGGCTCGCGCCCAGTGGCCGGCCGCTGGTGATGGTGACCCGACCTGAGCACACCAAGGAGATCTTCGGCGGTGACCCCGAGGAGTTCCACGCCGGCAAGGGCAACGCCATCCTCGGGCCGATCATGGGTCGGCACTCGCTGTTGTTGCAGGACTCGATGGAGCACAAGCGCGCCCGCAAGCTGCTGATGCCGGCGTTCAACGGCCAGGCGCTGCGGGGCTACGAGTCGCTGGTGACCGAGCTGGCTCGCGACGAGGTCGCCCGGTGGAGCCCCGGCTCGACCTTCCGTTCGCTCGACCGGATGAACGCGCTCACCCTCGAAGTCATCCTCCGAGTGGTCTTCGGTGTTTCCGACGAGCAGCGCCTGGCTGAGTTGCGCCCGCGGGTGAACGCCACCGTCGAGATCAGCCCGGCCGTGCTGCTGGGCTGGGGCTATCCGAAGCTGCAGAAGTTCGGCATCTGGAAGAAGACCGTCGACAACCAGTACGAGCTCGACCGGTTGATGTACGCCGAGATCCGCGAACGTCGAGCCGCCCCCGACCTGGCCGAGCGCACCGACGTGCTGAGCCGGCTGATCGTGACCAGCGAGGCCGAGGGCGACCCGCTCTCCGACACCGAGCTGCGCGACCAGCTGGTCACCCTCCTGCTAGCCGGGCATGAGACCACTGCCACGGCGCTCGCTTGGTCGCTCTACGAGCTGGGCCGCCATCCCGAGCTGCACGCCCGGACGGTGCAGGCCGTGGCCGACGGCGACGACGCCTGGATCGATGCCGTGCTCAAGGAAGCGATGCGGTTGCACCCGATCATCCCGATGGTGGTGCGCACGCTGATGGAGCCCGCCACCATCGCAGGCTGGGACC
>JBAUWM010000191.1:0-4603 GCA_049583775.1 Nocardioides sp. | reverse complement strand
CGGCAAGCCCGGCCATGAGCACTGCGACAGAACCAGCTGCCGCAAGGGTGGGCCGCAGCCGGAAAGACGTCATGCGGGCAACCTAATGTGGCAGCGCCGTTCAGTCAGCCGAATGTGCGCCGCGCCGCTTCGGAGGTGATGACGTGCCCATCACACCGCCGATCGTCTGCGTGCCGGGCGGCAAGCCGTCACTGTCGCCGAACCTGCGATTGGTTGCCTAGTCGCCGGCAACCACTCCGGGCCGCGTGACGGCCGAGGGGGGTGCCTTCGGAATTCGCACGGCTGCGCGCACGACATCCCGTTTGGCCTGCTTGGGTGCAAACGTCGACCCAGTCTGCACGCGGAAGACAGCTCGGTCGCCGGGCCGCGACGTCTTCGTACGCGTCACTGTCACGGTCAGCCGCACACCCTTGCCAGGGGCCAGTCGGTTGGTGCGGAACGTGCCTCGCTTGACTGCCTTGCTGACATCCTTTGCGCCGCGCTTGTAAGTCACCTTGAAGCTCGTATGCCTCGCGGTGCCACGAATACCGATCTTGTCGCCGACCGTGCCGCGGTTACGGATGCGGACGATGAACCGTGTGACGTCCGACTTGCCGCGCATCGTCTTGGTGACTTGCTGACCTACCGCGCCGCCATAGATTCCGACGCCTACGAAGGCCTTGCCCGGGAGCTTGACGGCAGCGTCAGGGCGGTAGCGCGGGTCCGAGCCCGGCGGGTTCACCGGCGGAGTCGTTTTCTGCACGACCGTCAGGGTCTGGGCGTCGGAGTACGTGTTGCCGTCGCCTCCGACCACGGACGCGATGACGACGTGCTCACCGGCAGGCAGGTCAGCGACGGTGATCGACCACAGGCCATCGGCGAGCACGGCGGCGACGAAGTTCTGTCCAGCCACCGTCACGGTCACGTTGGAACCAACCGGCTCACTGGTGCGACCCGAGATCGTGGGCGTCGCGTCCTTGGTCGTGCGGGCGTCACCGCCGTCGATCGCGACGAACCGCACTGGCACGGGGTCCGGGTCCGGGTCGGGGTTCGGGTCTGGATTCGGGGGCGGCGTCACAACGCCGGTGATGGTCAGCAGCTGAGTCGCTGAATAGGTGACGCCTCCACCCACGACCGAAGCCCGCACCAAGTAGTCACCAGGCGCCAAGGTCGCGGCCGTCGCCGTCCAGGATCCACCCGAGATCACTGTCGCGGTCAGGGTCTGGCTTGCACCGACCGTGATCGTGACAGGGGAACCCACAGCCTCGCTCGTCGTGCCGGAGATGGTCGGGGTCGTGTCGCCGGTGGAACGGCTGGACCCACCGTCGATGGCGATGAACCGGACGGGCGCCGGCGGCGGCGGGGGCGGCGGCGGTGGCGTCGCGGTGTTCACGGTCAAGGTCTGATTGGCGGTGCCACGGTTTCCAACGGGATCGGTGATCTCGGCGACAACGTTGTACGTGCCGTCACGCAGGGCGGTCGGCGTCACTTGCCACACCGACCCGCCGGGCGCGATGGGAGCCGTGGTGGTCGCTGTCAGCACCTGTCCCCCGACCCGCACCGTCACTGTGCTGCCGACGGGCTCGTCGGTGGAGCCCGCGATGGCCTGCGCCGGGTTACCGGTGGTGGCGTTCGCACCACCAGTGATCGTGATCACGGGAGCGTCAAGATCGACCCTCAGGGCCTGAGTTGCCTGTCCGACATTCCCGGCCGGGTCGACGACCCGCGCTGTCACCGTGTAGTTGCCCGATGTCAACGATGCCGCGGTAACGCTCCAGCCGCCGCCGACGGCGACTGTGGCAGTCAAAGTTTGGGAACCCAGCGTCACAGTGACGGTAGTTCCAGACGGTTCGTCAGTAGTGCCCGTGATCGTCGGAGTTGAATCGCTCGTCACCACGCTGGGGCCCCCCGCAATCGTGACCGCAGGGGGCGTGGTGTCCCCCGCGCCTAGCGTGTTGTTGGCCAAGGTCACCGCCCCGTTGACCAGCACACGGCCCGGAAGGTTGGCACCTGCGCCGATGGTGGCTGCTCCGTTGACGAGGAATACACCCGAGTAGTTCGACCCTGCGGGAATCGTGACCGCGCCGTTGACCTGCCAGAAGACGTTTGACGCTCGAGCGCCGTTGGTCAGGACGATGCTGCTGGCCGCGGCGGGACTGTAGGCCGCATCGACCTGGAAGATGAAGACGGCGTTGGCGTTGCCGCCGCCGTCTAGGGTCATCGTGCCGGTGTTCAGAAAGACCCCAGTCGTCCTGAAGAGACCGGCTTCGAAGGTCGCGCCGATCTGGTCTCCGGCGAAGAGCACCGCCCCAGGCCGGGTAGCGGCGTCATTGTAGGCGGTCAATCTGTCCGCCTGAGCCGTGCTCGCCGCAGCGTCCTTGTCATGGGTTACTCCCACCACCGTCCCATCCGGCGGCCCACCGAATCCCGTGATGGCGCCGGACGGGCTGAGGCCTAGGTCGCCCGTCAGCACCGTGGCACCGGTGTTCGTGACACCGGTGCCCGCCAGCACGGCGTACGTGCCGGCGGCGCCAAGCGGAACTGGCATGACGACGACCGGCGCTGCGCTCGCAGGCGCGACGGCGGCCAACTGGCCGACCGCCAGCAGGGCGCAAAGCCCCACGGCGATCCGAGCGATGCGAGACGAGAACGAGAGATGAGCGGGGGACCGGCGCGAACGCAACATATGGGGCCTTCAGTGGTGCGACACCGAGAGCCTCAGCGTGGTGCTCCACGCGATGCCAGACGGTTGCCGACCCTTGCGACAGTAGGGCTGAAAGGGGCTGGCGTACGGTTCGAGGAGCACCTATCTGACGGGCCTTTAGACCGCGTGACTATTCGCCTTCTGAGTCGTTCCCGCGCCCGCCGAAGGATTCCGCCCACCCCGGCGGAGCGTGTTGAGTGCCCTGTCGTAGCCAATCGTTATCCGCTTGATCCGCCTCCACGCGAGCATGGCAGGCATTCCCGAGCGGGTCAGCCCAGGTGGGTTAGCCACGGGTGGCGAGCTCGTCGAGCCACGGCCGCGGGTCAGCGAGATCGAAGTTCTTGATGCCGGCCGTCCACAGAGCGCCGACCGCCATCGTGCGGCGCACGGCACCGAAGGTGATCACGTGGGCGATCGTGCCCCCCAAAGAGTGAGCCATCGGCGGCTCGCAGGTCGTGTCGAGAAAGGTGTCAGCCATCGTCTCGTGTGCCACCGCGTCGGCCACGAACGCCCGATAGTCACGTCCGGCCGCAGCGTGCCGCCTGGCCAGGCCTGCCATCGTTTGGTCGCTCTCGTCGGGCCACGTCTCGCCGCGCAGCGCGTTGAGCCAGTGCTCCTCCTGGGTCACCATCCCGTTGATGAGCCCGCGCAACGTCGGATCGTCGTCCACCCCCTCGACCGACTGCGTGATCGGCTCATCGAGGACGGTGTCCTCAAGAGACGCTGCCTGCTCGATGATGGTGGTCAGGGAGTCGATGTGGTGGTCGACAAGCTGAAGAACGATGTCCATGCTGCTCTCCTTGCGATGAGCCGGGAGCCGGAGGCCCTCGGGCGGTTGGAAGTGCACGCCAGTGGGAGCCGAGAGCTCGAGCTGGCGAAAGGTGACGGGCGGACTTGCCCGCAGAGCGGTGGGCGTGCGGGCGTAGGCGCGGACGAACGCACGCGTGAACGCCTCGTGCGACCCGTATCCCGCCTCGGTGGCGACGTCGAGAACAGTGCGGTCCGGGTGTCGCAGCAGTCGGTAAGCGGCGCGCTCGAGGAGCAAGCGACGACGCAATGCGCCCGGGGCCTCGCCTCCCGAGGCGGAGACGAGACGGTCAAAGTGGAATCGGGAGAGATGCGCACGCGAGGCCAGCTCGGCCGCGCCGAGGCTCGGGTCATCGAGCCCGGCTTGAGCCAGGTCGAGGATCTGGGTCAGCCCGTCGGTGGTCATGAGGGAGAGCCTGCCTCGAACGACGTCGTGCTGGCTTGATCGTCTTTGCTGACGTTCGACGCTCCCTCGATCAGACGCGGGAGGTGACCCTGATCTGAGCCCCCCGGCGCGGCACCGAGGTGATGTTGCGGACCTTCGGCCCGTCGTCGCCCACCGCGGCGATGTCGTAGACCGCCAGCACCTCACGCAGCACCGCGACACCCTCCATCAACGAGAAGCCGGCGCCGATGCAGCGTCGAGCGCCGCCGCCGAAGGGGATCCACGTGTTGGTGGGCGGGTTCTGGCTCAGAAAGCGATCGGGTCGGAACACCTCGGGGTCGGGGTGGTTGTCGCTGCGTTGGTGGCTGACGATGATCGAGGGCCCGACGGTCGTGCCGGCCGGGAGGTCCCAGCCTGCGATGGTGGCGGGCTCCATCAGCGTGCGCACCACCATCGGGATGATCGGGTGCAACCGCATCGCTTCCTTGAGCACCGCATCGATCCAGGCGTCATCGCCGTCGGACACGGCCTGCACCGTCCGGGCGTGCAGCTCAGGATGGCGGCCCAGCTCGTACAGCGACCAAGCGAGCGCCGTGGCAGTGGTCTCGTGCCCGGCTAGCAGCAGGGTGACCAGTTGGTCGCGCAGCTCGGTGTCGGAGAGCGGGTCGCCCTCGGCCTCGCTGGTCACGATCAGCCGGCTCAGCACGTCGGTGCGCTCGGCCAGGTCG
>JBAUWM010000190.1:0-5977 GCA_049583775.1 Nocardioides sp. | reverse complement strand
GCGCCGACTCGGCCCGCTCGAGGCCTGAACACCGGGTCGGGGGCGGGCTGCCCCGGCCGTATCCTCAAGACATGAGCTCCACCCCCCAGCAGCCCGACATCAAGCCCCGCTCACGCGACGTCACCGACGGACTCGAGAAGGCTGCCGCACGCGGCATGCTGCGCGCGGTAGGCATGGGCGACGACGACTTCGCCAAGCCGCAGATCGGCGTCGCGTCGAGCTGGAACGAGATCACCCCGTGCAACTTGTCGCTCGACCGGTTGGCCAAGGCCGTGAAGAACGGCGTGCACGCCGCCGGCGGCTACCCGCTGGAGTTCGGCACCATCTCGGTCTCCGACGGCATCTCGATGGGCCACGAGGGCATGCACTTCTCCCTGGTCTCCCGCGAGGTCATCGCCGACTCGGTCGAGACGGTGATGATGGCCGAGCGGCTCGACGGCTCGGTGCTGCTGGCCGGCTGCGACAAGTCTCTGCCCGGCATGATGATGGCCGCCGCGCGGCTCGATCTGGCGGCGGTGTTCCTGTACGCCGGCTCGATCATGCCCGGTCAGGTCGACGGCAAGGACGTCACGATCATCGACGCCTTCGAGGCGGTCGGAGCCTGCCTGGCCGGCAAGATCACCCGCGAACAGGTCGACAAGATCGAACGCGCCATCTGCCCCGGCGAGGGCGCCTGCGGTGGCATGTACACCGCCAACACGATGGCGGCGGTGGCTGAGGCGATCGGGATGAGCCTGCCCGGCTCAGCGGCGCCTCCGGCCGTCGACCGACGCCGCGACGGGTTCGCCCACAAGTCGGGCGAGGCCGTGGTCGGGCTGCTCCGCAAGGGCATCACCGCGCGCCAGATCATGACCAAGGAGGCCTTCGAGAACGCCATCACGGTCGTGATGGCGCTGGGTGGCTCTACCAACGCGGTCCTGCATCTGCTGGCGATGGCGCGTGAGGCCGAGGTCGACCTCACCCTCGACGACTTCAACCGGATCGGCGACAAGGTGCCTCACCTCGGCGACCTCAAGCCCTTCGGCAAGTACGTGATGTACGACGTCGACCGCGTCGGCGGCATCCCGGTCGTGATGAAGGCCCTGCTCGACGCCGGTCTCATGCACGGTGACTGCCTCACCGTGACCGGCAAGACCATGGCTGAGAACCTCGCCGACATCAATCCGCCGGCCCTCGACGACGACGTGCTGCGCGCGCTCGACCGGCCGATCCATGCCACGGGCGGGCTGACCATCCTCAAGGGGTCGTTGGCCCCTGAGGGTGCGGTCGTGAAGTCGGCTGGCTTCGACGCGTCGGTCTTCACCGGCACCGCGCGGGTGTTCGACGGCGAGCGGGCCGCAATGGACGCACTGGCCGCAGGCCAGATCGTGGCGAACTACGTGGTCGTCATCCGCTACGAAGGCCCCAAGGGCGGACCGGGCATGCGCGAGATGCTGGCCATCACCGGCGCGATCAAGGGCGCCGGGCTCGGCAAGGACGTGCTGCTGCTCACCGATGGCCGGTTCTCCGGCGGCACCACCGGGCTCTGTGTCGGCCACGTGGCTCCCGAGGCGGTCGACGCCGGACCCATCGCGTTCGTGCGGGATGGCGACCCGATCACCCTCGACGTGCTCAACCGGACGCTCGAGGTCGAGATCGATCCCGACGAGCTCGAGCGCCGCAAGGTGGGTTGGGAGCCGAACCCGCCGAAGTACACGAAGGGCGTGCTCGGCAAGTACGCGCGCACCGTGACCTCGGCCGCGCACGGCGCGGTCACCTCCTGAGGGTGCCGACCCCCTCCCGATTTCGCGACCGGCGCGGGTTGTCGCTCTCCGTGGCAGCGATCGTGGCGCTGCTCCTGGCGGCGGCAGGCGTGCGCCTGCTCGACGGCGCCCCCCAACAGGTGGCGGTTCGGGCCCCCGTCGTGACGGCGCCGTTCGTCGACGAGGTTCACGCCTCGCTGCCGACCGAGTCGCGCACGGAAACCGCTGCGCCGAGCATCCCTGCGTCGGCGGTGCGCATCTTCGGCGACCGGAGGTTCCTGGTGGCCTACTACGGCACCGCGGGCACCGGCGCCCTCGGCGTGCTCGGGGAGACGACGCCCGACCAGATGCATCAGCGGCTCAGGCGGGCATCTGGCAAGTTCCGCCGTCCCTCCCAGCCGATCCAGCCGGTCTACGAGCTGATCGTCACGATCGCGGACGCCGCCCCAGGCCACGACGGCGACTACAGCCACGACATCGCTCGGGCCGACGTCGCTCGCTACGTGTCGGCTGCGAAGCGCAACGGCGCCTTGCTGCTGCTCGATCTGCAGCCGGGCCGCTCAGACTTCTTGGAGGTCGCCCGCCGCTGGGCCTGGGCGCTGCGGAGCCCGCACGTGGGTCTCGCGCTGGACCCCGAGTGGCGGATGGCCACGGGAGAGGTGCCGGGTCGCACCATCGGCTCGGTCGACGCGGCCGAGATCAACCGAGTCACGAGCTGGTTGACGACTCTTCAGGTGCGCCACGGCCTGCCCCAAAAACTGTTCGTGCTCCACCAGTTCCGCGCCGACATGATCGACCGGATCGGCAGCGTTCAACCACGCCCGAACCTGGCGATGGTGCAGCACGTCGATGGTTTCGGCACACCCAGCCAGAAGCGCGCCACGTTTGACGCCGTCGCTCAACCGCAGAAGTTCCGGATGGGCTTCAAGCTGTTCTACGACGAGGACGTCGATCGAATGGGCTCCAGCGAGGTGCACGAGTTGCGACCCAAGGTGCGTTTCGTCAGCTTCCAGTGACGAGCCGCTTCAGCGACAGGTGGCCCCGGTCGACAGCGCGAGCAGGCTGGCCGCGACGTCGAGCGCCCGAGCATGCCGATGAGTCGTCGGGATGGGGGTCACTCGGCGCAGCCGATGCACGTGCGCGCCGTCGGCCGAGCGTCGAGGCGGCCAGCACCGATGGCTGTTCCGCAGATCTCGCACACGCCATAGGTGCCGCGGTCTACCCGTCGGATAGCCTCATCGATCTCGGCCAGGTGATGCTGCGCCTGCCGCACGAGGGTGCCGATCTGCGACCGCTCGAACGCGATCGTCGCGCCTTCGGGGTCGTGCTCGTCGTCGGCGTTGGTGTCGCGCGAGGCAGCCACCACGGCGTCGTAGTCACCGGTCAGGCTGGCCAGCCTGCGTTCTGTCTGTACGCGATCCTGCGCCAGGCGCGCCCGCTCGACCTCCACGGGCCGATGGTGCCTCACTGCACCGACAGCTTCTCTGGCTGGCTACGAGTGCCGCAGGCTCCAGGTGTCCTCCGAGACCACGCTTACCTGACCGTCGACCGGCGAATGCTCGGGTTGGCGATGCCGGCCGCAGTGAGTAGAAGTCGCATGGTGGTCTCCGGTTCGAGAATCAGAAGTAGTCGCGAATGTGCACCTGGCGCCCACCGAGTGCGACGTCCAGCACCGCGTCGTGGGTGGTCGGCCCGGTCAGGTGGCCGAGCATGCGCAGGTTGGCGCACGACTGCGCGCCGGCGTAGGCAAGGGCGAGGCCCTGCGTCGTGAAGGTCGGACCTGAGGCCTCTGACGATTGCTCGCACACGCCCGACTCGACGTCGAGACGGTAAGCGCCGTCGATAATGCCGAGGCGGTCGCCCGCCACCGAGAAATCGACCGCTCCGCCGCCCGGCAGCGAGGTGCGACCCGTGAACGCGGCCGGCACGTCGTTGACACGCAGCATGTAGGGGTGGTGGTGCTGCTCCATCGGGCTCCAGGTGATGGACGGAAGCAGCAGCCGAGCCAGGTCGGCGCCCGACGTCCGCAGTCGGACGGTTCCGGTCACCGACGCAAACGATCCGGCCATGGCCCACAGGGCTCGATACGCGTCGGCGGTGAGACCGATCAGGTCCCACACCTCGATCGTCGAGTGCTTGCCGTACCCCTCGTGGCGATCCCACGAGGCGTACCCCACCACCTGGTCGTCAGCATCGACCGCCAACGAGACGGCGGTGCAGTCGGCCAGCAACTCTTCGTCGGTCTGCCCGAAGCGCGGCCCGGAGCGGGTCAACGGTCCGTTCTGCTTACCCGCCCACGCCGCGTAGGTGGCCTTGATGGCCGGGACGTCGTCCGGCGTCGCGCGTCGTGTACGCACTCCGACCGCCGGCCGGATGCGGCTGAGTTCGGCGGTCGGAATCTCGACACAGTCGTAGGCCGCGATGACCTCGTAGCCGAACGGGCGGTAGATGCCGGACGCCGTGGGGTAGAGCGTCGAGATCGCCTCGCCGCGCTCCGTCGCTTCCTGGAGCATGAGTGTGAAGAGGTGGTGCAGCAGGCCCTGCCCGCGATGCTCTGCTGAGACAGCAACCCCTGCAACACCGCACGTGGTCACCTCGCGTCCGCCGAACCAGGAGGAGAACTCGTGTGCGGCCACCCTCGCGACCAGCCGGGCGCCGTCAAAGGTGCCCCACACGTGCCGGCCCGGGGGCAGCGCGGACGGGGCAGGCGGTTGGGGGGTGCCGGTCGGCAATGGGCCGAAGGCCTCCAGGCTCAGCGGGCTGGGGGCGGCGAAGTCGTCCAACTCGAGCTTGCGGGTCTCCACCCGCCGAACGTTAGTGGCTGGCTACCAGGTGTCGACAGGGTTTCGGCTGCCGCGCAGTCGGCCGTCACGGTCGGCGGCGTCGATCACGCGGGCGATCAACCCCCGGGTCTCGATCGGGTCGATCACGTCGTCGATCTCGAAGTGCCTGGCCACGTTCAGCGCCGTGGAGTGGGCCTGGGCGTAGGCCGTCAGCTCGCGCACCTGCTGCTCGCGCTCGACGTCGTCGGTGATCGCCTCCAGCTCGCGCCGCATCGAGAGACGGACGGCGCCTTCCAGGCCCATTGCACCCAAGTGGGCGCCGGGCCACGCCACCGTGAGGAGCGGCTCGTGGGTGCTCCCGCCGAGCATCGCTTGGGCGCCGAGCCCGTAGCCGCGCCGCAGCACCACGCCGATGAGGGGCACCTGCAGCCGCGCGCCAGCCACGAGAAGCCGCGAGGTGTGCCGTACCAAACCGGTCGCCTCCGCGTCGGCACCGACCATCATCCCGGGAGTGTCGACGAGCGACACCACGGGAAATCCCCACGCGTCGCACAACTGCAGGAAGCGGGCCGCCTTGTCGCCGGCGTTGGCCGTGATCGCGCCGGCCATGTGCCGGGTGTCGTTGGCCACGAAGCCGACGGTGCGGCCCTCGACCCGGCCCAGCGCCGTGCACAGCTCGGGGGCGAAGCCGGGCCTCAGCACGGTCACAGATTCGGCGTCGGCCAAAGTCTCCACGATCGCGACGGTGTCGTACGACGTGCGTTCGCCCTCCGGCACGGCGTCCCGCAGCGGCAGCTGGTCGGGTGCGTCCCAGGTGGCCGCTCGGCCGAGGAAGTAGCCGAGCAGCTCGCGAGCCGTCGGTACCGCGTCGTCGCTGTCGACGGCCACGTCGACCACCCCGTTGGCGACCATCACGTCGAGCGGTCCGACGTCCTGCGCGGCGACGTCACCCAACCCACCACCAGCGATCATCGCCGGCCCTCCCATGCCAAGCGACGAACCGGGCGTCGCCACGATCAGGTCTGAACACCCGGCGATCACCGCGTTGCCCGCGAAGCAGAAGTTGTCGACGACTGCGATCCGCGGGGCCTGACCCGAGAGTCGCGCCCACGCCGCGAACGTCGTGACGTCGAGAGCCGAGACCAACGGCATGTCGGTGTCGCCGGGTCGACCGCCGCCACCGGCAGCGAAGAAGACGGTGGGCAGCGAAAGTCGCGAGATCACGTCGAGCAGCCGGTCGGTCTTGCGGTGTCCGCGCATGCCTTGGGTGCCGGCCATCACCAGGTAGTCGTACGACAGCACCGCCACCTGTTGGCCGTCGATCGTGGCCAGACCTCCCACGATGCCGTCGGCCACCGTGCGGTCGAGGAGGTCGTCTTCGGTGCGTTTGTCGGACTGTGCCGCCGTGACGAACCGGCCGTACTCCACGAAGCTTCCCGGGTCGACCAGATC
>JBAUWM010000189.1:0-5537 GCA_049583775.1 Nocardioides sp. | reverse complement strand
CGTCGAACCGTCGTCGCCGCGCACGATGGGCAGCGGCGGCGCGATCGCATTCCGTTGTCCGACGACGGCGTTGCCCCACTGCCAGCTGCGTCCTCGGCCGTTGTGTGCGATGCCGGCGGGGCCTTCCGGTGCATCAGCCGCGAGCAGCTCGGATGCCGCGCGCAGGTGGGCCAGCGCCGCCTCGACGTCGGCCGAGCCGACTTCGCTGCGAATAGTCAGATCGATCAGGCGGCGCAGCTCGGCGGTGACGGGCTCGTAGCGACTCTCGATCGCGTCGACCTCGGCGTCGCTGAGGTTCACCTCGCGGAAGAACGCGGAGGATCGACCGGCACTCTCGGTCGCGGTCACACAAGTGCCAAGGTGTCGAGGTCGCGAATGGCAGCACAGGCACGGGTGACCATTGCGGCGAACATCCGATCACCGCGCTCGGTACGCGTGCCGTAGGCACAACCGAACACCGACACCAACGGTCCCTGGATCATGGCGAAACGGTAGTCGTCCCAGCAGAGCTCGCGGTCGTAGTCCACGACGCCGTGCTCGAGCAGTGCTGCATGGTAGGCATTCACCAGCTCGACCTCGTGGGCGCGACGGTCATCCACCAGCAGACCGGTGCCGATGAAGTAGGCCAGATCGCGAGCCGGCAGTCCGAGCGAGAGCGTTTGCCAGTCGAGCGCAACGACTCCCGGGGCGCCGTCAGCCGGGAACATCAGGTTGTCGAGGCGGTAGTCGCCGTGCACGAGTCCGAACCGCTCAGACCGGGCCAGCGTCCAGCGCTCGGCCACCGTCACGCAATCCCTCAGCGTGCCTACGGTCTCGGCATCCAATAGGTCGCCGAGCCCCTCGATGAAGATCTCGGTGGCGGGCCCGTAGAGGTCGGCCAGCATCTTCGCGTCATCGGGGCCGTTCAGAGTCAGGCCCTCGACGTCGAGCAGCGACGAGTCGCTCCAGCGCGGTCCGTGCAGCCCGGCAAGGTTCACCACCGAGTCGTGGGCCTGCGCCGGGGTGCAGCCGGCCACCTGGTCGCCCTGCTGTGCCGGGGCGAGGTCCTGCATGACGAGGGTGAACGCCCCGCCCTCCTCGGCCATCACCGCGTGATGCACGAGCGGCACACGGACGGCCACGGTGGGTGCGATCTCGGAGTAGAAGCGCAGCTCGCACCGATAGGCACCAGCCACGAGGTCGCGAGAGGCGGGATCGTCGGAGGCGAGCTTCACCAGCACGCTGCTGGGCAGCGACGGGTCGCCCACGAGACCGAGGCGGTAGCACGTGCCCATCTGCCCGGTGCCGACGCGGCTGCGCTCGACCTGGTCGACCTGCTTGCCGAGCGCCTCGGTGGCCCAGGCTGCAGTCAGCTCGTCGGGCTCGGTGACGATCATCGGTTCCATCCCGGGTTGGCGGGCAACGCGTCGAGAGCTGCGGGTCGGATGTGCCGCCAGGCGTCGAGCACTGGTGCCAGCTCAGTGGGCGTCGCGCCGTGCAGGACGACGCTGTCGGCGCCAGCGTCCAGCTGATGCTGGATGCGGGCCGCGCAGTCGGTCGCCGAGCCGGTGGCGGAGGCGGCCAGCCACTGGGCCGGCAACACGTTGTCGCGCAGATGGCTCAGCTGCTCCACCGTGCCGATCGCGTCGAATGCGCCGGGATAGCCCTGCACCAGCTCGTCGGTGCGAAAGCGCTCGAGGTCGGCGAGGTCCCAGCGGTTGGCACGCACGAGCACCTCGCCGTAACCCTGCAGGTAGGTGGCCAACCGCCCCACGAGCTTGCGCAGCCGCAGCTCTTCAGGCACGTCGTCGGTGACGGTGGCGAGCACTGACCAGATGCGCACCGAGGACGGGTCGCGGCCGGCGTCCGAGGCAGCAGCTCGGATCGTGTCGACCGAGCGACGCAGGGTGTCGTCCGACATGAAGGTGTGCAGCACGACGCCGTCGGCGACCCGGCCGGCCAGTTCGAGAGTCTTGCCACCGATCGCCATCATCAGCACCGGGATTTTCTCGTCGAACGAGCTGTCCTGGTTGAGGTAAGGAAAGCTTCCAGCCGGTCCTTCGTGACCAGCGACCGAACCGCCCGACCACAGCGTGCGGTAGATGCCGATCGAGTCCTCGATCTGGGCCCCAGTCACCTTGGGCACGCCCATCAGGTCGAACAGCAACCCGAAGCCACGACCCAGGCCGAGCGCGTAGCGGCCCTCCGACATCCGGTGCGCGGTCATCGCCATGGTCGCGCTCACCAGGGGGTGTCGCGTGTTGTGGTTGGTCGCGGCAGTGGCGATGCCGATCGTGCTCGATGCAGCGGCCGCGGCGCCGGCCATGACGCCGGCGTCCTTGACGTTGAACCTCTCGGAGAGGAACACCGACCCGAGGCCGAGGCGCTCGGCAAGCTGCACTTCGGCAATCAGGTCGCGCGGCGACGACGAGTGGCCGGCCAGCCCGTAGCAGGCGAGCTCGGGGAATTCCTGGCTCACAGCGCAGCCCCCGGCCTGGTGAAGGGCGCGTCCGTGCCGCGCCGGGCATTGCTACGCCGGAGCACCTCGTGCAGCACGGGCGCGGCGAGCCGCATGACGTACCGCTTGAGGCCGGCCTGTTGACGCACCTCGGCCAACATCGAGGGCCACGAGTGGTGCTGGAACGCCAGTGCTTCCTGGGCGCGACCCGTATCCATCCAGTCGGTGGCAAACCAGGTGCCGTCATCGCGGGGGTCGCCCGGGCGTCCAGCAGGAATGGCGCCACTCAGCCCCAGCGCTTCGGTCATCCCCGCGGTGATGTCGCTCTGGTGAAGTCGGTGTGTGTCGTCGCCGCCGATCAACAAGGTCTCGCCGACCACGGCAGCCTCGGTTGCAGCCGCGAACGCGTGGGCGACGTCTCGCACGTCGACGGTCTGGATCCGCCCGTCGCGGGGCAGGAGGTTCTCGAAGTGTGCGACGTCGAGGTCGAGGCCGGTGCTCGGCTCGACGGTCAGCACTCCACCCAGGCGCAGCACCACCCAGTCGAGGGTGCTGGCCCGCACCAGGCGCTCAGCCTCGGCCTTGAGCTCGCCGTACAAGTCGGTGGGAGCCATCGGAAGGTCAGCGGTCAGCAGGGTGTCGGTGGCGTGCGGGTTGCGGCCGCCGTAGACCGCCACGCTTGACGCCTGCACGAACCGTGGCGGCGAGGGGAGAGCAATCGCCGCAGCTACCAGGTGGGCGGTGGCGTCGACGTTGACCGCCCTGGCCAACTCCGGGCGGGAGTAGCACAGAGGCGGGATGATTGCGGCGAGGTGCACCACCGCGCCGGGCGCGGCCGTGGCCAGCAGATCGGCGGTCGCCGCGGGGTCAGTGAGGTCGCACCAGCTCACGCGCACGCCAGGAAGTCGACGCCACTCCGCCGCCACCTTCTCGTTCGCGGGGGTCGGCAGGTCGGTCGCGATCACCTCGACACCGAGCTCAACGAGACGGTTCACGGTCGACCGGCCGACGAGGCCACCGGCTCCGGTGACGAGGACAGGGCGGCGTTGCTCCATGAGGCCATCGTCCCCGAAGAGTTGGACACCTGTCCAGCGAATCCGTGGAAATCTTGACGCGCGTCAATTTGCGGGGTTCGATAGGCCAGTGAGCGACTCTGTGACCCTCGACACCATCATCCGCGACGGCCTCTGGTTCGACGGCTCTGGATCAACGCCGGCCGTGCGGCACCTCGGTATCCGCGACGGCATCGTCGTCCAGGTCTCCGTCGATCCGCTCGTGCCGGGTCCCGAGACTCAGGTGATCGACGCCGCCAACCGGTGGGTGATGCCGGGCCTGGTCGACATCCACACGCACTACGACGTCGAGGTGCTCGAAGGCCCCGGACTGCCCGAGTCGGTGCGCCACGGTGTCACCACGATCTTCCTCGGCTCGTGCTCGCTCTCGACCGTGCACGTGGGCGGCGTCGACGCCGGCGACCTGTTCGGCCGGGTCGAGGCCATTCCGCGTCAGCACGTGATCAACGCAGTCGAGAAGGCGAAGACCTGGTCGACCCCGCGCGAGTACGTCGGCGCCCTCGAGTCACTGCCACTGGGCCCGCACCTGGCCGCGTTCATCGGGCACTCCGACATGCGTGCGGCGACCATGGGCCTCGACCGGGCCACCCGAAAGGAGGTCACCCCGACGCGCGCCGAGCAGGCCCGGATGGAGCAGATGCTCGAGGACGCCGTCGAGGCGGGGTTCCTCGGCATGTCGTCGCAGCAGCTGCTCTTCGACAAGCTCGACGGCGACGTCTGCCGCTCGCGCACCCTCCCGTCGACCTACGCCAAGGCCAAGGAGCTGCGGCGACTGAACAAGATCCTGCGACGCTCGAAGCGGGTCCTGCAGTCAGGGCCTGACATCAAGAACCCGCAGTCGATCCTGTCGCAGGCGACGACGTCGCTGGGCATCGGTCGACCCCAGCTCAAGACGTCGCTGCTCTCCGCGGCCGACATCAAGGCGATCCCGCAGGTCATCCACATCATGGGCCCGATCGCCCGACTGGTGAACCGGCTCGGTGGCGACTTCCGCTGGCAGCACCTGCCGGTGCCGTTCGAGGTCTATGCCGACGGCATCGACCTAGTGATCTTCGAGGAATTCGGCTCGGGCGCGGCCGCGCTGCACCTCACCGAAGCCCTGGCCCGCGACGAGCTCATCCGTGACCCGGAGTACCGCACGCGGTTCCGCAAGGACTACGAGAGCAAGTACGGACCGCGCGTGTGGCACCGCGACTTCTTCGACGCCGAGATCGTCGAGTGCCCGGACGCCTCGGTGGTCGGCAAGTCATTCGGCCAGGTCGGCGTCGACCGCAACCCGGCCAGCCCCGTGCACCCTGTCGACGCCTTCCTCGACCTCGTGCTCGAGCACGGCACGGCCCTGCGCTGGCGCACCACGATCTCCAACCACCGCCCCGACCTGCTCAAGAAGATGGCGAAGGACCCGGGCATCCAGATGGGCTTCTCCGACGCCGGCGCCCACCTGCGCAACATGGCCTTCTACAACATGGGCCTACGTCTGCTGCGCCACGTACGTGAGGCCGAGCTGGCTGGCCAGCCATTCCTGTCCACCGAGCAGGCCGTGCACCGGCTCACCGGCGAGCTGGCCGACTGGTACGGCCTGGACGCCGGCCACCTCCGCGTCGGCGACCGTGCCGACGTCCTGATCGTTGACCCCGAGGCACTCGACGAGTCGCTCGAGGCCTACTCCGAGTCGCCCGTCGAGCAGTACGGCGGCCTCTCACGGATGGTCAACCGCAACGACGCCGCCGTCACGGCCGTCCTCATCTCTGGCCAGGTCGTCGTCGAGAACGGCGAGCCCACCGAGATCCTGGGCTCGACCCGCACCGGCAGCTTCTTGCGGGTGGGCCAGAAGACGGCGCCGCACCTGGGCGCAACCGTGCCCGCACCCGAGGTACCCGCCCAAGTCTGAGGCCGGTGGTCGAGCAGCCAGAGCGAGGCACGAGCGACGCCGTCGTCGTGCCGGTGGTCGAGCAGGCGGAGCGAGGCACGAGCGACGGCGTCGTCGAGACCCCCGCAACCCACACGACCACGCCACTCGACTCACC
>JBAUWM010000188.1:0-1842 GCA_049583775.1 Nocardioides sp. | reverse complement strand
CCAGCGCCTCGCTGGCACCCAGTACGCACAGCAGGCGCATCGCAGTGCCTTCGTCGTCGACGACGGCGCGCACCAGTTCGTCGCGGTCGTCGACCTCGCCGAGAAGAGCCAGGAACCCACTGAGGGCGGCGTCCGGGTCAGCGGTCTTTGCCAACAACGCGACGAGAGGCTCGGCCGCCTCGCCGAGCTCAGCCAGGCCGGCCAAGGCGGTCCCCGGGTTGTTGAACCCGAGCCGCAGCAGGTTGCCCTTGCTCGTGCTGACCCGGCTCACGCGCTGGCACCCTGCCGGACGAGTCGCGCGAACGATGCCGCCAGGGGCCGCCACGCGGCGGCCAACTCCGCGCCGCAAGCAGCCACCTGCTCGACGACCTGGCCACCTCGCGAGTTCACGGCATCATCGGCGCGGTCGCTTGCGGCCCACCGTGCGGCCACGGCCGCGTCGGCCTCCGGATGTGGCTGGATGCCCCAGGCGCGGACGCCGAACCTGGCGGCCTGCACCTCACCGTCGGGAGCAGTGGCGAGCTGGACGGCTTGGTCGGGAAGAGCGGTCACGACGTCCTGATTCCAGTGCAGGCACCTGCGTTCGGTGGCGAGCTCGGCCACGAGCGGATCGCCACCCGCGGCCTCGGTCCACCCGACGTCGAGCACTCCCAGCTGGCGCCCCCGCGGATTGCGCTCGACTCGCCCTCCGCACGCCAGCGCCAGCAGCTGGTGGCCCAAGCAGACCCCGAGCGTCGGCACGCCGCTCTCGGCTCCCTCGCGCAGCAAGTCTCGGGTGGGAGCCAGCCAGGCGTAGTCGCCGTCCTGATCTGCGTCCATCGGCCCACCCAGCACCAGTAGGCCGGCGTGCTCAGTGAGGTCAGCGGGGAGGTGGTCGCCCGCATAGGGGCGCCGGACGTCGAGCTCGATCTCCTCCTCGGCCAACCACCGGCCTAGCAGAGCGGGCGGGCAATCGTCCTCATGCTGGACGACGAGCACCCGGGCCATGGCTGTGAAGGTCGGTCGGTCTCAGATGACCGGCAGCATCTGGTCGCGCTCGAAAGCCGAGACCTGCCCTCGGTACTCGTCCCACTCGGCCCGCTTGTTGCGCAGCAGGAACTCGAACACGTTCTCGCCCAGGGTCTCGGCCAAGAGCTCGGAACCCTCCGCGATCTCGATCGCCTCGTTCAGGTTCTTGGGCAGTGGGTCGATCCCGAGGCTCTTGCGCTCGCGCTCGGACAGCGACCACACGTCGTCCTCGGCCTCGCGCGGCAGCTCGTACTGCTCCGTGATGCCCTTCATGCCGGCGGCGAGCACCGCGGCAAACGCGAGGTAGGGGTTGCACGCGGGGTCGAGCGTGCGCACCTCGACGCGCGTGGATGCACCCTTCAGCGGCTTGTACATCGGTACCCGCACCATGGCCGAGCGATTGTTGTGGCCCCAGCAGACGTAGGACGGCGCCTCGCCGCCGAACATCATCCGCTTGTAGCTGTTGACCCACTGATTGGTGACCACGCTGATCTCCGGGGCGTGGCGCAGCACGCCGGCGATGAAGCGTCGCCCGGTCTGGCTGAGCTGATACTCAGCACCCGCCTCGTAGAAGGCGTTCTGGTCGCCCTCGAACAATGAGACGTGGGTGTGCATCCCCGAACCGGGGTGGGTGGTGAACGGCTTGGGCATGAAGCTGGCCCAGATGCCCTGGTTGAGCGCCACCTCACGAATGACCGTGCGGAACGTCATGATGTTGTCGGCTGTCGAGAGCGCGTCCGCGTAGCGCAGGTCGATCTCCTGCTGGCCGGGTCCGCCCTCGTGGTGGCTGAACTCCACCGAGATGCCCATCGACTCCAGCATCGTGATCGCCTC
>JBAUWM010000187.1:0-12619 GCA_049583775.1 Nocardioides sp. | reverse complement strand
GGCCTGTCGATCCGTCCGGCCACCCTGCGCGGCGGGGTTTGGCACACCTACGCCGACCACCGGATGGCACACGCGGGAGTCATCATCGGGTCCGTCGTCGACGGAGTGCTGGTGGAGAACGTCGACACCACCGCCAAGACCTTCCCCGACTTTGCGGGCTTCTGGTCCGGTCTGTTCTGAGGCTCTGACGTGAGTGGGCGGTACTCGGAGCACGATCAGGAGCACTACGAGCGTCCCCGGCGCCGCACCCGCCCGAGGACCAAGGAGCGGCCCACCTACGACGACGCCGTCGATGCCCGGGTCATCACCGTCGATCGCGGTCGCTTCACGCTGATCGTCGACGGGGCACCCTCAGGCACCTTGGTGATGGCGATGAAGGCTCGGCCCCTGGGCCGCAAAGGCGTCGTCGTCGGAGATCGGGTCCGCGTGGTCGGCGACGTCACGGGCAATGACGGCTCGCTGGCGAGGATCGTGGAAGTGCGCGAACGCACCACCACCCTGCGGCGCACGGCTGACGACGATGACGTGGTCGAGCGCGTGATCGTCTCGAACGCCGACCAGTTGGTCGTCGTCACTGCGTTGGCCGATCCCGAGCCTCGGCCGCGGCTGATCGACCGAGCCCTCGTGGCGGCCTATGACGCGGGGATGGCGCCGCTGCTCTGCTTGACCAAGTCGGACCTGCGAGACCCCGAGACCCTGCTGTCGACCTACCGCTCGCTCGGCGTCCCCTGGGTGGTCACGCACATGCGCGGCGACCTGAGCGAGCTCGAAGATCGACTCGCCGCGAAGACGAGCGTGTTCGTGGGTCACAGCGGCGTCGGCAAGTCGACGTTGGTGAACCGACTCGTGCCTGATGCTCACCGCGAGGTCGGGCATGTGAACGCGGTCACCGGACGCGGCCGTCACACCTCGACCTCGGCCTATCTGTTGCCCCTCCCGCACGACCGCGGGTGGATCATCGACACCCCCGGCATCCGCTCGTTCGGATTGGCGCACGTGCGACCAGAGGACTTGATCGGGGCCTTTCCCGACCTCGACGAGATGACTGAGGACTGCCCCCGCGGCTGTACCCACGGGGAGGCCGAGCCCGAGTGTGGTCTTGACGCAGCGATCGAGTCGGGCGAGGCAGACCCCGACCGGGTCACGTCCTTCCGGCGACTGCTGGCCGCCCGCAGCGTCAGCGACTACTGACCGTAGACCGCCTGAGAGCCAGCGTCGCCGGTCAGCACGACGAACACCACGGTCGCCACTGCCCCCGCGCCCACCAATGTGTTCAGCACCAGTCGGGTGGCACCGGTGCGCTCATGAAGACCAGCGGCCAGCGCACAGCCCCCGGCGAAGCCGGTGATCACCCAGCGCAGCACGTTGGCGACGTCCTCGTGCCGCTCGAGGCGCTCGAGGAACACCCCCTGGGCGAACTCGAAGCGCGCGTCGTCTCGGAAATTGTCGCCGGTGAGGTAGGCCACCCAGATCGAGACGAAGGCGATCATCGCGAGCCCGAGCATCGGCCAGCGAAGCCGCTCGCGCCACCGGGGCACGAGATAAGCCAGTGCGGTCAAGGCAGCGACCGGACCGGCGACGACGGCAGCGTGCACGACGAGCGGGTGCAGCGGTAGACCGTTGATCTCCATGCGTCAACGGTAGTGACCTTCGCTGACATTAGGGTGAGGGACGTGCCGACCGACTACACCGACGATCTCCGGCTTGCGCACGTGCTGGCCGACGACGCCGACTCGCTCACCATGGCGCGGTTCAAGGCCCTCGATCTGCACGTCATGAGCAAGCCCGACCTCACTCCCGTCACCGACGCCGACCGGGACGTCGAGGAGGGCATTCGGCGCACCTTGTCAAAGGTGCGCTCGCGCGACGCGATCACCGGCGAGGAGCACGGGTCCTCCGGTCACTCCCCGCGCCGCTGGATCGTCGACCCCATCGATGGCACCAAGAACTTCGTGCGCGGCGTACCGGTGTGGGCGACCTTGATCTCATTGGTCGTCGACGACCATGTGGTGCTGGGCGTGGTCTCGGCTCCCCAGCTGCAACGGCGGTGGTGGGCCTCGAGCGGCAACGGCGCGTTCACGGGACGCTCGCTGCTCAAGGCCACGCAGATGCAGGTGTCCGACGTGCGGCGTCTGGAGGACGCTTCCTTCGCCTACTCGTCGCTGACCGGCTGGGACGAGCGAGGCAGGTTGGACGACCTCCTCTCGATGATGCGCCGGTGCTGGCGCACTCGGGCGTTCGGCGACTTCTGGTCGTACATGCTCCTGGCTGAGGGAGCTGTCGACATCGCCGCCGAGCCCGAGCTCGAGGTCTACGACATGGCCGCGCTCGACGTCATCGTGCGCGAGGCCGGAGGTCGTTTCACCTCCCTTGACGGCAGTGACGGGCCGTGGGGTGGCAATGCCCTGGCGACGAACGGGCACCTCCACGAGGCGGCGCTGTCTTTCCTCGGCTCGCTGCCCGACGGCGACGACCCCGACTGGCCGGCGCGCAGCCAGGGCACCGTGAGCGAGTTGCGCGCACGACGAGACCCAGACCAGTAGCTGTGGTCCCGGGTGCTGGCGAACCGCTAGTCACCACCGTCACCGCCGAGTAGCGTCGCGGCATGCGTATCGGTGAGATTCTGCAAGCCAAGTCCACCCGCGACGTCGTGACGATCGCGCCCACCGCCGGTGTTCGCGAGCTGATCGCGACCCTGGCCCAGCACAACATCGGAGCCTTGATCGTCAGCAGTGACGGCAACGCCCTCGACGGCATCGTGAGCGAGCGTGACGTCGTGCGGCACCTGCACCACGACGGCACGGTCATCAACAACACCGTCGACGCCATCATGACCGCGGTCGTGGAGACCTGCTCGCCCGGTGACGACCTCGACACAGTCATGGCCACCATGACCGACCGGCGCTTCCGGCACATCCCGGTGATCGACAACGGCGCGCTGGTGGGCATCGTGTCGATCGGCGACGTGGTCAAGCACAAGATCGCCGATCTTGAGTTCGAGCGCGACCAGCTCGACTCCTACGTCAACCAGACCTGAGAACAGAAACGCTGAGGGGCGAGCCGATCGGCTCGCCCCTCAGCGTTTGTCGCCCGTCGGTTGGGTCAGCCCGCGACCATCCCGGGCTGCCGGTTGCGCGTCGGCTTCGGGTCCTTGGGGCCTGAGGTGACGTTGGCCGGGTCGGAGCCTTCCTTGATCTCCTCGCCGTCCTTGATGCCACCGCGGTCGGTGTCCCAGTTGGTCGGGTCGGACTTGTGGTTCTGGTACTTCTTGTTCCGCGCCCCCGACTTCTCGAGCCGGTCGTTCAGGCCGTCGAAGTCGGTGTCGGCACGCAGCGGGCTCGTCTTGACGTTGCCGATGTTGTAGTTGCCCTGACGGGTGACCACGCGCTGGTTGATGTTGTACCCGTTGACCTCGGTGCCGTCGGACAGGCCATCACGATCAGTGTCCTTGACGCACGGGTTGGTGCGCACGCGACCGATGTTCTTGCCATCGCGGTTGCCGAACGTCTTGACCATCTGCTTGACCGTGATGCCCTTGACCTCGCGGCCATCGGTGAGCCTGTCGTTGTCACTGTCACGGTCGAGCGGATCGGTGAAGCACCGGGAGTAGTTCGACGTCGGACCGTCTACCTCGCGACCGTCACTGAGCCCGTCATTGTCGGTGTCGGGATCGTTCGGGTCGGTGCCGATCTGGTTCTCCTCGTCGGTGGTCAGGCCGTCACCGTCAGGGTCGGGGTCGACCGGCAGGTCGTCCCTCGGATCGAGCGGGTCGGTACCCCGTACCACCTCGGGGCCGTCGTTGATGCCACCGTCGTCGGTGTCGGGGTCGAGCGGATCGGTGCCGTGCGTGTTGACCTCGGCGCCGTCGCTCAGCCCGTCGTCGTCGGTGTCAGGATCGAGCGGGTCGGTGCCGGCTTCCTGCTCCTCGACGTCGGTCAGCCCATCGCCATCGGCGTCGTTGTTCGGGAGGTCGTCGGCTGGGTCGAGCGGGTCGCCGCCGATGGAGACCTCGACACCGTCGTTGACCCCACCGTCGTCGGTGTCAGGGTCGAGCGGGTCGGTGTCGTGGGTGTTGACCTCGGCGCCGTCACTGAGCCCGTCGTCGTCCGTGTCGGGGTCGAACGGGTCGGTCCCGATGGCAACTTCCTCTTGGTCGCTCAGGCCGTCGCCGTCCGTGTCACCGGTGCCCGGAACGTCATCCGCCGGGTTCAGCGGGTCGGTGCCTCGGTCGACTTCGGCACCGTCGTTGACGCCGCCATTGTCAGTATCGGGGTCGAGAGGGTCGGTCTTCGGGTTTCCCTTGACCTCTGCGCCGTCGCTGAGGCCGTCACTGTCGGTGTCGACCTTGGTCGGGTCGGTGCCGAGGGTCTGCTCCTCGCCGTCCTTCAGTCCATCACCGTCTGTGTCCGGGTTGTTCGGGTCGGTGGCCGGGTTGCGGTCGACCTCTTGCCCGTCGTTGCGGCCGTCGTCGTCGGAGTCGGCGTCGAGCGGGTTGGTCGCCTCGTTACCGAAGCCGTCGTTCTCGGTGCCGTTGACCTCTTCGAGGTTGGTGAGGGTGTCACCGTCGGGGTCCTCGTTGGCGTCGCTGATCGTGTCGCCGTCGGTGTCGGGGTTGAACGGGTCGGTCAACGTGTCGTTGACCTCCTGCTCGTCGGTCAGACCATCGTTGTCCGAGTCGCGCGAGCCGCACTCGACCCCGCCCGCCGGCGCGGTCGCGGCGGCCGTCATCGGACCGACCTTCAAGTCGAGGTTGACCAGCTCAGTGCCCGCCACGGCTGCGGTGACGTCGAGGTCGATGCCAACCACAGCAGGGAGGGTCGAGGAGCCGGTCGCACCGTTGACGGTGGTCTCGGGGCCGAACGCCTGCACCTTCAGCGACACGATCAGGCCGCCCAGGTTGATCGGGATGGTGATCGGAGCGCCGCCCTCGGCCGGGATGTCGATGATCCGGCCGTCGGCCAGCTCGACCTGCACGAGGGGATTGCTGTAGGTGGCGGTGGCCAGCGCGCCGTCCGAGGCAACGGTGAGCACGGCGGGACTAGACACCTTGACAACGGCCTGGCCGCCGAGCAGCGAGATGTCGCCGACCTGTGTGGTGGTCGTGGCCACGACGTCCGAGCCTCGGAGCGGGCGATCGACCAGCTTGGTGGTGCTGGTGCTGATCGAGGCACCCACACTGGCCACGTTGCCGACACCAGGGACCCCGAGGACCGTGAGACCGGTGCCGACGGGCTCGCCGTTCGCCCCTGAGCGGTCGGCGAGGCTGGCGACCGCGGAGCCTTGCACCCGGTCACCACCGAGGGCGGGAACGCACTGGTTGTCGGTGACGTAGTCGGCGAACGCCTGGCCGGTGATGACTCCGACGTCGGCCAGCGGGCCGAGCGGCAGCGGGATGAGCGTCTCAGCCGGCGGCGCGCTCTTGGGAGGGGCGGTCGCCTCGACCGAGTCGATCGAGTTGCCGACGCCGCCTAGAGCCAGGCCCAGGTTGGAGGCGGTGGCACGCACCTTCGGCGTGGCCGCAGGCGCGGAGTTGGTGACGGCGGTCGACCGGCCCACCACCACCTCGGCGATGTCTTGCCCGCCGAGAGCAGCCTTGACGTAGACGATGTCAGCCGTGGCAACTGAGGCGTACGTGGCCGGCAAGGGGGCAGCGTCGGCCGCCGGCATGGGAACTGTGAGCGCCAGCGTGGCCGCCGTGGCCAGGCCGACACCGACCCGTCCGGTCGTGCGCAATGTGATGGGGAGCCGCATCGGTTTCTCCGAATTCTAAGCGCTGGAGGACTTTGGGAGTCGACCGGACTTGGGGGGTGGCACTTGCCTGGGATCGATCCTCGTCACATCAGTCACGTCCCAGTGGACTAGTTATATCGCTTCTGCACCAGTACTGACGGCGGTTCCGTCAGACGGCAAGACGGCGTGTCTAGGCTGATGGCATGAACAAGCCTGAGATCGACTTCCCTGACTTCGACCCGCCCACCGATCTGGTGGTGACTGACCTGACCGAAGGTGATGGTGCTGAGGCCACCGCCGGGCAGACGGTCAAGGTGCACTACGTGGGCGTGGCCCACTCCACCGGTGAGGAGTTCGACGCCTCTTACAACCGGGGTGACCCGCTGCAGTTCCGCCTCGGCATCGGCCAGGTCATCGCGGGCTGGGACCAGGGCGTGCAGGGGATGAAGGTGGGCGGGCGTCGCCAGCTCGTCATCCCGCCGCACCTGGGCTACGGGGACCGAGGCGCCGGCGGCGCGATCAAGCCCGGCGAGACGCTGATCTTCGTGGTCGACCTGTTGGCGGTCAGCTAGGCGTCAGGGTTGCTGGTCGGCTCGCCGGGTCTCGACACCGCTCGACCACCCTCAACGACCTTCCGTCGCAAGCTCCGGCTGGTCGTTACCAAGGAAAGTCGTCGGGCGTGCTGCCGTCGCTGACCCGGGCCGACTGCCCGGCCAGGAACACGACGTCCCCGTTGACCAGTTGCCGACCTCGTCGGGTCTCAGAGTCACCGTTGACGCGGACGACGCCACCGGCCAAGAGGGCCTTGGCGTCGGAGCCCGACTCGACGAGGTTGGCCAGCTTCAGGAACTGACCGAGCTTGATGGAGCTGTCCTCGATAGGGACGTTGACCGGGTCTGCCATGAGGGCAGTCTCCCACTTGGCCACCCGGAGCTACTTCACCAGTACCGACACGGCGTGGATGAGAACGCCGACGAGCCCACCCACGATGGTGCCGTTGATGCGAATGAACTGCAGGTCGCGGCCCACGTGCAGCTCGATCCGGTCGGCGGCTTCCCGGCCGTCCCAGCGTTCGATCGTGTGCGTGATGACGGCCGTGACCTCGCTTCCGTAGCGGTCGACAGCGAAGACGGCGGCGTCGGCGGCCAGGCCATCGAGGCGCTCCTGCAGGGCCGCCTCATCGCCGAGGCGGCGCGCGAAGCCGTGCAGCTCGACGAGCAGCCGTCGGCGCACTGCTCCTTCGGGGTCGTCGAGGGAGGTAGTCAAGGCGCGGCGCAACGCATTCCAGAGCGAGATGCCCGACGAGATCACCGCAGGGTGCTCGAGCAACCGGTCCTTGAGGCGCTCGGCACGCTCCTGGGTGGCTGGCTCGGTCAGCAAGTCGCGTGCGAGCTGGGTGAGGAGCGAATCGAGGGCGAACCGGGCTCGGTGGGACGGGTCGGTGCGGATGTCGCCGACCCACCGCACCATCTCGAGGTGGATCCGCGCGGTGACGCGGTGGTTGATGCTGTCTGGGGCCCACCAGGGTGCTCGCTCGCCGATCACGTCCTGCACGGTCTGAGGGTTCTCGCGCAGCCAGTCGTGTAGTTCCTCGAGTGCGAGGTCGACCAGGCCGTGGTGCAGGTTGTCCTGCAGCGCTTCGCCGAGCAAACCCCCGAGCAACGGCGAGATGGGCTCCTCGCGGAACCGTGGCACGAGGGCCTCGTTGACCAGGCTCGCAATGTGTTCGTCGCGCACCTTGCCCAAGGCGATGACCGCGACATCGGCGACCTCGTCGACAACCTTGCGGGCGTTCTCCTCCTGCGCGAGCCAGCTACCCACCCGGCGCGAGATGCCCGCCTCGGCGATCCGCTCGCGAATGATGTCCTCCTGGAGGAAGTTCTCCCCCACGAACTCCTCAAGCCCGCGGCCCAAGTCGTCCTTGCGTCGCGGGATGAGCGCCGTGTGCGGGATCGGCAGGCCGAGTGGGTGCCGGAACAGCGCCGTGACCGCGAACCAGTCGGCGATCGCGCCAACCATGGACGCCTCAGCGCCCGCGTTCACGAAACCGAGGAAGCCCTCCTCCCCCAGGGTCAGCAGATAGACGATCGCAGCAACCACCAACAGCGAGAGGGCGACGGTCCGCATCTGTCTGAGCCCGCGTCTGCGCGCGGCGTCGGCCGCCGTGTCGGAGGAGACGACAGGCTGGGCGGGAGACGACACGGACGGGTCCATCGAGGTCATCCTTGCGCAGTGGGCCTGAACTCCCGTGAAACACTCCACGCCATGCCCGATCCACGGACCGTCATCACATTCGGGACCTTCGACGTCTTCCACGTCGGTCACCTGCGCGTCATCGAGCGGGCGGCCTCCCTGGGCGACCGGCTGGTCGTGGGGGTCTCGGCCGACGAGCTCAACTTGCGCAAGAAGGGCCGTGAACCCGTCTTCAGCCAAGCGGAGCGGTTGGCCATCGTGGCGGCCCTCAAACCGGTCGACGCGGTCTTCGTGGAGGAGAGCCTCGAGCTCAAGCGGCACTACATCACCGAGCACCACGCCCACGTGCTGGTCATGGGAGACGACTGGGCCGGCAAGTTCGACGAGTTCGGAGACATCTGCGAGGTCGTCTACCTGCCCCGCACCCCAGCCATTTCAACCACGGCGCTGATCGAGAAGATCTCCGCCGGATCGTGAGTTCGACCCCGTAACGTCAGCACCAACGGTCCTTCCCCACCGAAACGGAGCTGTTGCCCCGATGCGTTGCCGCCTGTCCACCTTCGCCTTGGTCCTCGCTGTGGCCGTGGCGCCGGCACTTGCCCTGACGGCAGCCCCCTCCTCGGCCCGCGACGGACGTCGCGACGTGGCGACCAACCCGTGGGCCGACAGTCGGACTCCGGTGCTGGCTCGCGCAGCCGCAGCCCTGAAGGGAACTGGCCCTCGGATAGACCGAGTGGAGGCAACGCTCGCTCTGCGTGACCTGTACGTGGCTCGCCCGGACCTCAACGCCGCCGAGCGCGAGGACGCCGGCCAGCTGCTCGCCCGCCCGACCAACGGATTCTCCGACTCGTACGGCGATGGCTACCTCGCGCCGTCGTCGCGTGCCTGCAGCAAGCACATGTGCCTGCACCGGACGCGAATCGGGGCCGACGCTCCTCCCGGCAATGCGTGGGCCCGCACCGTCTTGCAGATGTTGGAGCGCACGTGGCAGCACCACGTGGGCAAGCTCGGGTACCGGCCCCCGCCCAGCGACGGAAGCCGCGGCGGCAACGGAAAGTTCGACGTCTACCTCAAGGAGCTCGGCAGCCAGGGCGTCTACGGCTACTGCGCGCCCGAGCGAACGGTGGCCGGAAAGTCGCGGCAGGCCTCGTCGTTCTGCGTGATCGACGACGATTTCTCGCGCGACCAGTTTCCGGGCTCACCGCTCGACAACCTGCGCGTGACTGCGGCGCACGAGTTCTTCCACGCCATCCAGTTCGGTTACGACTTCCAGGAAGACCCGTGGCTCCTCGAGTCGACGGCGACCTGGATGGAGGAACGGTTCGCCGACCGGGTCAACGACAACCGGCAATACCTCCGATTCGGTCAGGTAGCCCAGCCCGCGACGTCGCTCGACATCTTTGAGTCCAGCGGGTTCGTGCACTACGGCAACTGGCCGTTCTGGGAGTACCTGAGCGAGCGCTTCGGCGTAAAGATCGTGCGTCAGATCGTGGAGCGCGCCGGTACCGGCCGAGGCCTGCCCAATGACTTCTCGATCGAGGCCACCCGCCGGGTGCTCACCAAGCACGGCGGCTTCGACCGGGTCTTCGCCGAGTACGCGGCGGGCAACGCGATGCCCAGCAAGGCGTACGCAGAGGGGCGGGCTTTCCCGGTGTCCAAGCCTGCCAAGACGGCGAAACTGTCGCCCGCCCGAGCCGGCTTCACCTACGCGGCCAAGATCGATCATCTGTCCTCGCGCACCGTCAAGCTCTCACCGGGCGGCTCGTTGCCCGGCCGGCGTTGGCGACTCCGACTGTCGGTGAACGCACCCAGCCAGCAGACTCACCCAGCCGCGCTCGTCGTCGTCCGCCCCAAGCGCGGCAAATTCGTGCGCCAGCTCATCCCCCTCAACGGCACAGGCTTCGGCAGAGCGACGATCCCCTTCGGCGCCCGCCAGGTGGCCACCGCGACCGTCACGCTGGTGAACGCATCCACGCGTTACCGCTGCGCGACAGACACGTTCTTCTCCTGCCACGGCACTCCCCGCGACCAAGACCTGCGGTTTGCTCTGTCCGCGCGACTCACTCGCGGCTGAACCTGGCTGAGAGCGTGCGGTCAACCGCCGGCCATCGCGCCGAGCACGATGTAGGGCTCCCGACCCGATGCCACCGGCTCAGGCAAGAGGTCGTCGGGGTCGTCATGGGAGAGGTCTTCCTCGCACGCGAAGAACCTGACGAAGGCGCGTCGCTTCGCGTCGTTGTGCCCACGGATCGTGCCCTTCAACACCGGGTGGTCGGCCTCGAGCACATCGAGCACTGAACGCTGGGTGACCGCGCCGCTCACCTCGACCTTGATCTCCTTCTCGAGATTCGCGAGCGCTCGCAGCGGCGCGGGCAGCACCACTCGGACGACGACGGCCTCACTCATGGCAGCGTCTGCACCTCGACCGACAGCACGGCCGGGAGGTCGCGCACGATCGCCTGCCATGAGTCGCCGGAGTCGTTCGAGGCGTACACCTGGCCGCCCGTCGTGCCGAAGTAGATGCCGCACGACTCGTGCTGATCGACGGCCATCGCGTCGCGCAGCACGTTGACGTAGCAGTCCTCCTGCGGAAGCCCGTTGCCGAGCGCCTCCCACTCGTCTCCGCCGGTGCGGCTCCGGTAGACACGTAGTTGGCCGTCGGGCGGGAAGTGATGCATGTCGCTGGTGATCGGGACGACGTAGATGGTCTCGGGCTCGTGGGCGTGCACGGCGATACAGAACCCGAAGTCGGTAGGCAGGTTGCCGCTGACCTCGTGCCAGGAGTCACCGCCGTCCTTGCTGCGCATGACGTCCCAGTGCTTCTGCATGTAGAGCACGTCGGGGTTGCTCGGGTGCAGGTCGATGCGGTGCACGCAGTGCCCGACCTCGGAGTCCTCGTCAGGGATCTCACCCGAGCTCAGGCCCTTGTTGATCGGCGTCCAACTCTGCCCGCCGTCGTCGGTGCGGAAGGCGCCCGCGGCCGAGATGGCGACGAAGATGCGCTCTGGATCGCTCGGGTGCTCGACGATGGTGTGCAAGCACATGCCACCCGCGCCCGGCTGCCACTGCGGGCCGGTGTCGTGCTGGCGCAACCCGGACAGCTCGGTCCAGCTGACGCCGCCGTCGGTGGACTTGAAGAGCGCGGCGTCCTCGACGCCGGCGTAGACGGTGTCGGCGTCGTGCCGCGAGGGCTCGAGGTGCCACACGCGAGTGAACGCCCACGGACGCAACGTGCCGTCGTACCACTGGTGCTCGCCGGGAACGCCGTCGTAGGTGAAGTCGTTGCCCACCGGCTCCCACGTGGCTCCGCCGTCGTCGGACCGGTTGATGATCTGGCCGTGCCAGCCGGTGCTCTGCGAGGCGTACAGCCGTTGTGGGTCGTGGGGCGATCCCTTGAGGTGGTAGACCTCCCACCCAGCAAAGTGGGGCCCGTCGACGGCCCACGTGGTGCGTGCCTCGTCGGAGGTCAGGATGAACGCGCCTTTGCGCGTGCCCACCAGGACTCGAGTTCCGGGCATGGTGTTGCTCCTCTCGATCGCCTGCCAGGCACGCTACTCGCGCCCGCAGACATATCGACCAGCGTCACCTCACAGAGTCATCGGTTCCCGACGTAGTCGGCCAGGTGCTGACCTGTCAGCGTGGCTCGGCTCGCGATCAGGTCCGCTGGCGTTCCCTCGAAAACGACCTGGCCGCCGTCGTGCCCGGCACCTGGACCGAGATCGATGATCCAGTCGGCGTGCGCCATCACGGCCTGATGGTGCTCGATCACGATCACCGACTTGCCTGACTCGACCAACCGGTCGAGGAGTCCGAGCAGGTGCTCGACATCAGCCAGGTGCAGCCCAGTGGTGGGCTCGTCGAGCACATAGACGTCGCCCTTGTCGGCCATCTGGGTAGCGAGCTTCAGTCGCTGCCGTTCTCCCCCGGACAACGTCGTGAGTGGCTGCCCCAGGGTGAGGTACCCGAGCCCCACGTCGACCAAGCGTTCCAGCACGGTGTGCGCGGCCGGCGTCCGCGCGTCGCCCTCGGCAAAGAATCGTTCGGCCTCGGTCACTTGCATCGCCAGCACCTCCGCGATGTTCTTGCCGCCGAACGTGAAGGTGAGCACCTGGGCCTGGAAGCGCTGGCCTTCGCACTCCTCGCAGGGTGACTCGACGGTGGCCATCACCCCCAGCTCGGTGAAGATGACGCCGGCCCCGTTGCAGGTGGGGCAAGCCCCCTCGGAGTTGGAGCTGAACAGTGCTGGCTTGACCCCGTTGGCCTTGGCGAACGCCTTGCGAATCGGCTCGAGCAAGCCGGTGTAGGTAGCCGGGTTGCTCCGTCGCGACCCCTTGATGGCGCCCTGGTCGATCACCACGACCCCGTCACGCCCGGCGACCGACCCGTGGACCAGCGAGCTCTTGCCCGATCCGGCCACGCCCGTGACCACGCACAGCACGCCGAGCGGAACGTCGACATCGACGTCGCGCAGGTTGTGAGAGCTCGCGCCGCGGATCTCCATGACGCCGACGGGCGAACGCAGTGTGGGCTTCAGCACGGCGCGGTCGTCGAGGTGGCGGCCGGTGACCGTGTCGCTGGCCCGTAGGCCCTCGACCGTGCCCTCGAAGCAGACCGTGCCGCCCCCGGTTCCCGCGCCAGGACCGAGGTCGACGACGTGGTCGGCGATGGCGATGGTCTCGGGCTTGTGCTCGACGAC
>JBAUWM010000186.1:0-25293 GCA_049583775.1 Nocardioides sp. | reverse complement strand
GTCCCGGCGGGCGTGGCGCCGACCGACCAGCACACAATACTGAAACGTGTTCTAGTTTCCTAGGGCTGTCCGGCGTCAGCGCGTCTGCAGGTCGGAGGCCAGCCACTCGCCATCGACCCGTTGCATGACGGTGAAGAAATAGCCGCCGCCGATGCCGGCTCCGATGACGATGCCGATGATCATCAGGGCGACGAACATGGTGGCCACGACGCGGGGCACCACGAGGCGTTCGATCGGGTCGACGCCGAGCACCTCCATCGCGTCGATCTCCTCACGGATCTTGCGGGCGCCCATGTCGGCACAGATCGCCGACCCGGCTGCTCCGGCGATGATCAGCGCCGCAGCGATCGGGGCTGCCTCCCGCACCACGGCGAGCACGGCGGTGGCGCCGGCGAACGACTGGGCGCCCAACTGCCCGGTGAGGTTGCCGACTTGGAGCGAGATCACCGCACCAAACGGGATCGAGACCAAGATGGTGGGCATCAACGTGACGCTGGTGATGAACCAGGCCTGCTCGACGAACTCGCGGAACTGAAAGGGCGTGGTGAAGATCCGCTTGACGACCTCGACCACCATGACCGCGAGTTCACCCGGGCCACGAATGACCGCTATCGCATTGAACGCCACCGGTCACCTCCCCGATTCCGTGACACCCGAGCCCAGACCATAGAACGCGTTCCTGTCTCCTGCCAACGATGCCTCGTGTTGCTCGCTGACTAGGATCGTCGCATGGCTGAGGAGTGGTGGCGCGAGTTCGCTCACGACCCCCGCGATCCTGCACACGCCCCGCTACGGGCCTCCGATCGCGATCGCGATCTGGTCACCGGCGTGCTCTCGAGCGCGTACGCCGACGGACGCCTCGACCAGGCGGAGCACGAGGAACGCGCCAGCCAGGCGGCCCGCGCCCGCACTCTTGGCGATCTGCCTCCCCTCGTGGTCGACCTCGTCGCGACGGCGGCCAGCACGACGTCGCTCGAGCAGCGCGCACATCAGGCGTGGCGCGAGCGTCGGGACGCGGCGGTCTTCGGACTGATCGGCTCAGCCATCGTGTGCTGGGCGATCTGGGCCGGCCTGGGCGCCGACGGCTTCATGTGGCCGATCGTCGTGAACGCGCTCGCTGCCATGCACCTGACTCGGACGGTCGCGACCCGGCGCGAGATCGTCGCCTCTGAGCTTCGCCGGTTGGAGAAGCAGCAGGCCAAGCAGTTGCGTCGCCGCACGTGGAAGCCGGGACCGAGCTAGTCGAGGCAGAACTCAGTCGTGCCGACAGTCAGGTTCAACCGCGAGCGTCGGCCTGCAGTTGGGCACGGTCGATGACAGCGCGTGCCCGGACGCGATAGCGCCAGATCTGGGCGAGGCCGAGCCCCCACAGCAGGTACTGCACGCTCATCGCCCACCGGAATGCCTCGGGCGTGTAGTCGCTCGACGCGCCGGGAGTCTGCCAGTCGAGTACCAACCCGATGCTGACCACCAGCACCAAGCTCGCCGAGAAGCCTGCCTGGTTGATGATGCCGGTGGCGCTGGCCAAGCGTTCTGCCGGATTCGACGTGCGGGCAAGGTCGAACCCGATCATCGAGGCTGGGCCGCCGAACCCGACCACCTGGGTGAGCACCACCAGCAGCCACAGCGGCGCGGCTCCGGGCCAGGCCAGTACTGCGGTCCACGTGAGCACGATCGCCGCCACGATCGCCAGCACCATGGTGGATCGCTGCCATGGGTATCGACCGACCAGATAGCCGAGCAGTGGCCCGGAATACATGAACGCCACCACGATCAGGGTGAGCAGCACGCCAGCCGTGGTCTCCGAGCGACCTTCGCCCTGCACGAGGAACGGATACCCCCAGAGCAACGCCAAGGTGGTGGCGCTGAACTGGGTGGTGAAGTGCATCCAGAAGCCCAGCCTCGTGCCCGGGTGAGCCCACGAGGCCGCAAGGCTCAACCGCACGACACTGAGCGAGAGTTGCGGCCCCCGCACTCGGCGCGCGTCCGGCGCGTCTCGCACGACCAACAGAAGACCGAGCGCCAGGGCGATCCCCACGCTGGCGGTCGTCAGATATGCACCGGTCCAACCGAGCTCGCGCAGCGCGATCGTCATCGGAACCGCGGCCAACACGGAGCCGAGTTGTCCGATCACTCCGGAGAGCTGGGTGATGAGGGGGACTCGTCGCGCCGGGAACCACCGGCTGACCAGCTTGAGCAAGCAGATCCACGTCATCGCATCGCCCATGCCCACGAAGAGGCGCGCGATCAGTGCCGCGGGGTAGGTCTCGGCCAGGGCGAAGCCCGTCTGGGCGAGGGTCAAGATGACGGTGCCCGACAGCATCACGGCCCGCGGCCCGAACCGGTCGACGAGCAGACCGACCGGGATCTGCATGGCTGCGTAGACAAGAAGCTGCAGCATGGTGAAGGTCGCGAGCTGCGAGGCTGAGATGTCGAATCGCTCGCTGGCAGTCAAGCCAGCCACCGCGAGCGAGGATCGGTGGAAAGTCGCCACCACGTAGGTCGTCAAGGCGACGCCCCAGACCACCCACGACGTGCGGGACCTGCTCAGCGGGTGGCCTCCATCATCTGCCGCAGCTCCTTCTTGAGGTCGTTGATCTCGTCGCGCAGTCGCGCGGCCAGCTCGAACTGCAGCTCAGCGGCGGCGGTCCGCATCTGGTCGGTGAGCTCTTGGATGAGCTGCGCCAGCTCAGAGCTCGGGAGGCCCGCGAGGTCTTTGGCATGGTGACCGGACGCCTTGTCGCCGAGCACCGGGACGGTCTGGCGTCCCTTGACTCCACCCGCGCGACCCTTGGCCTCGGTTCCAGCCCAGGTCTCGAGCAGCGCCTTCGTGTCCTCGCTGTCACGCGCGAGCATCTCGGTGATGTCGGCGATCTTCTTGCGCAACGGCTGCGGGTCGACGCCGAGCGCGGTGTTGTAGGCCACCTGCTTCTCGCGACGACGGTTGGTCTCGTCAATGGCCTTGGCCATCGAGGGCGTGATCTTGTCGGCGTACATGTGCACCTGACCCGACACGTTGCGAGCGGCTCGGCCGATCGTCTGGATCAGCGACTTGTCGGAGCGTAGGAACCCCTCCTTGTCGGCGTCGAGGATCGACACCAGCGACACCTCGGGCAGGTCGAGCCCCTCGCGCAGCAGGTTGATGCCGACCAGGACGTCGTACTCCCCCAGCCGCAGGTCTCGGAGCAGTTCGATCCGCTTGAGCGTGTCGACCTCGGAGTGCAGGTAACGGGTGCGGATACCGGCGTCCAGGAGATAGTCGGTGAGGTCTTCGGACATCTTCTTGGTCAGCGTGGTCACCAGGACCCGCTCGTTCTTGTCTGTGCGGGTTCGGATCTCGTGAATCAGGTCGTCGATCTGCCCCTTGGTCTGCTTGACCACGACCTCGGGGTCGATCAGCCCGGTGGGTCGGATGATCTGCTCGACCACGTCTCCTTGCACCTTGTCGAGCTCGTAGTTGCCGGGCGTGGCCGAGAGGTAGATCGTCTGTCCGATCCGATCAAGGAACTCCTCCCAGCGCAGCGGCCGGTTGTCCATGGCACTCGGGAGCCTGAACCCGTGGTCGACGAGGTTGCGCTTGCGCGACATGTCGCCTTCGTACATGCCGCCGATCTGGGGCACCGCCACGTGCGACTCGTCGACGACGAGCAGGAAGTCCTCGGGGAAGTAGTCGAGCAGACAGTTGGGTGCCGAGCCACGATCGCGGCCGTCGATGTGCATCGAATAGTTCTCGATACCGGCGCACGACCCGACCTGCCGCATCATCTCGATGTCATAGGTCGTGCGCATCCGGAGCCGCTGGGCCTCGAGCATCTTGCCCTGTCGCTCAAAGGTGGCCAGCTGCTCCTCGAGCTCGGACTCGATGCCCCGGATCGCGCGGTCCATCCGCTCGTGACCGGCGACGTAGTGGGTGGCCGGGAAGATGTACAGCTCGGGATCCTCGGTCAGCACCTCGCCGGTGACTGGATGCAGCGTCATCAGCCGCTCGATCTCGTCACCGAAGAACTCGATGCGGACCGCGTGCTCCTCGTAGACCGGGAACACCTCCAGCGTGTCACCCCGGACCCGGAAGGTGCCGCGGGTGAACGTCAGGTCGTTGCGCGTGTACTGAATCTCGACGAGACGCCGCAGGATCGAGTCGCGGTCGTGCTCCTCGCCCACCTTGAGCCGGATCATTCGGTCGACGTACTCCTGCGGTGTGCCCAGGCCGTAGATGCACGACACGGTCGACACCACGATCACGTCGCGCCGGGTGAGCAGCGAGTTCGTGGCCGAGTGCCGCAGTCGCTCGACCTCCTCGTTGATCGAGGAGTCCTTCTCGATGTAGGTGTCGGTCTGGGGAACGTAGGCCTCGGGTTGGTAGTAGTCGTAGTAGCTGACGAAGTACTCGACCGCGTTGTTCGGAAACAGCTGACGCAGCTCGTTGGCGAACTGCGCAGCGAGGGTCTTGTTGGGCTGCATCACGAGCATCGGACGCTGCACCTGCTCGGCCACCCACGCCACCGTGGCCGTCTTGCCCGTGCCCGTAGCACCCAGCAGAACGACGTCTTGAGTGCCGCCGTCGATGCGCTTGGCGATCTCGGCGATGGCCGCGGGCTGGTCGCCAGCTGGCTGGTAGTCGGACTCGACCTTGAAGGGCGCGACGCGGCGCTCGAGATCGGTGATGGGGCGCATGCCCCGAGCCTACGACCGAGCGCCGACAACGCCGATCGCCGAGTCGGCGGCTGGATCAGTCGAGTGAGTGGCGCAGGTGCATGGCCAGCCGTGCCGCAACCCGCCCCGCCGGCGTGGCCAGCAGCAGATCGGCTGGCACCCCGACCAGCGGCAGTCGGCGCCGCGACGCGGTGGTGACTGCTCGGGTGAAGCCCCGCAGCCCCGCGTCGCCCGACACGGGCCCGTAGCCGCGCGCCCCGAGGGCCTGGCGCGGAAGGCCGCCATCGGTGGTGACGGCGCCGAGGTTGATGCTCACGTGCGAGGCGCGCAGCACCTCGCTGATGCGTTGGCCGCGGTCCCGGGAGAAGACCGAGACGTGGGCGTAGGGGCGGGCGCGGAGCCGTTCGAGCACCTCCCCGAACTCAGCGTGCTGGTGCACCACAACCCGCTCGTGCAGCGGAGTGTCGATCGCCGCCAGCTGCGGTGTTCCGCCCGGCCTGCGCCGTGAGCCGAGCGCACGCGCCAGTGGCCCCTTGGGTCGATCGAGCGCGGAGAGGGCGTCGCTCGAGCCGGCGGTTGCCTCCGCGAGCGCACCTCGCACGGCCTGCTCGAACGCGCCACTGACGTCGGGCGCCACGAACACCTCGGGCCGCCAGTCGTCGCCCAAGGCTGCGCTGCCCGACACGACCGATCGGGCGACCGCGGCTGCAGCAGCGACCACGTCGGCGTCGGGTGCCACCACGGTGACCGGCGGGTCGACGGGCACCACGACGGTCGGCACCAGCGCGTGGCCGCACCGGCTCGCCAGCCGGGATGCCGTTGCTCCGGACCCGACCACGTAGGCCTGGTCGACGGGGGTGGCTGCCAGCAGGTCTGCGGTCGTCTCGTCACCGGTCAGCACCTGCACCAGTGATGCGGCGTCGGGCAGAGCCGCCACATAGGCCACCAGGGATGCCGTGAGCCCGACGGCCGGCTGGAGCACGACGGAGTTTCCGCTCGCCAGTGCGGCAGCCAACACACTGGCTGGCGCGTAGAGGCCAGAGCGCTCGGCCATCAACACCGAGACCACGCCATGTGGCTCGTGCGAGGTACGAGTCGCCACCTCAGGGCTCAAAAGACCAGCACCCTGGGTCGTCGATCCGAGCACCCGCGCAGCGTTGGTCTCGACCCAGCGCAGGTGCTCGACGCTCTGCACCACTTCGAGCATCGCCTCGTCGAAGCCAATTCCACTCTCGCTGTGGAGCAAACCTGCGAGCTCGGTGGCACTACGCCACAACGTGCCGCGCCAGGCGCGGAGCACTCGCACCCGTCGCGTCAGGTCGGTTGCTGCCCAGTCGACGCCGGTGCGCCGGGCCTCCACCACAGCCGCGGCGACGTCGTGACGGGTGCTGACCAGATACGTGTCGAGCACCGTGCCGTCGAGGTGGTCGACCGCCTCAAAGGTGGCCCGGGTCATCGGCCGCCTCGAGGTTGATCGGGGACGACGCGCAAGGTGGTCAGGGCGGTGGCCAGCATCCGGTAGTGCCCGACCAGCATCACCAGCTCAAGGCAGCTTCGCTCGTCGAGCGCAGCGCGCAGCTTCTCCCACGACGAGTCGCTGAGGTCTTCATCGGTGTGCAGCTCGTCGGTCACGTCGAGCAGCAGGCGATCGGAGTCAGACCAGCCGGCGGCGGCCGGGCCGAGCGCGACCCGGTCAACCTCCTCGGCGGTCAGTCCGGCGCGGCGGCCGAGTCGTCGATGCTGGGTGAGCTCATAGTCGGAGCCGGCCAACGTCGCGACGCGCAGGATGACCAACTCGGTGTCGCGGCGCGGCAACCTCCCGCCGGGCATCATCGAGCCGGCGAACAGGAGCCACGACCAGAACAGCCGCGGATTGCGCCCCAGGGTCAGGAACACGGCAGGCGGCTGCGTGCCGGTCACCCGGCCGGCGACGGCGGCAAAGCCCCGCACAGCGGGCCCCCGGCTCGGTGCGATGCGCGCCGACCTCGGCGCCATCAGGTGAGCTCCTCGCGCCGTGCCCGCCCCACCTCGGGCAGCACCCGGTTTGCGCCGGCGTTCATCGCCTTCATCGCCCCCACGTAGCCCCAGGGCACGTATCGCTGCAGCCAGTGGACTGCACGGATGTCGGGCGAGGTATAGACCCAGAACCGGTTGCGGCGCACGCCGTCCCAGATCGAGGTAGCTGCCTGCTCAGGGGTCACCGCCCGCCGCCGGAACCCGGCGTGCGCCCGTTGGAAGGCGGGGCTCGCCTTGTCGATGCCGGCGATGTGCACGGTCTCGGTCAGCGGCGTGGCCACACCGCCCGGACACACGAGACTGACGCCGATGCCGTGCCGGGCCAGATCGAAGCGAAGCACCTCAGAGACCCCGCGCAGCCCGAACTTCGAGGCACTGTAGGCGGCGTGCCAGGGCATGCCGATGATGCCGGCGGCCGAGGAGACGTTGACGAGGTGACCGCCGCGCCCGGCCTCAACCATGGGCGGCACCAAAGTCTCGATCACGTGGATCGGGCCCATCAGGTTGACGTCGATCAAACGCTGCCAGTGGTGATGCTCCAAGCTCGAGACTGTCCCCCACGTGGAGATACCGGCGACGTTCAGGACCACGTCCATGGCTCCGTGCGCCTGCGTCAGCCGCGTAGCGAGGGCCCGCACCGCCTCGTAGTCGGACAGATCAGCCGCCTCGACGAAGGCGACGTCGCCACCGTCGGCTGTGATCGCGGCCGCAACCTCGGCCAGCCGATCGGCTTGCACGTCGGTGAGGTGCAGCGCCGCGCCGCCGGCAGCAGCCTGCTGAGCCACGGCTCGGCCGATGCCGCTGGCGGCGCCGGTCACGAAAACTCGGCGACCGCGCAGGTCTCGAAAGCTCGGGCGACGCATGGGGGGGTGCTCCTGTTCAGAGGAGGGGACGCAAGGGCTTGAGGAAGGCCTCGGTGAACCGTCGGTGGAGGTCACGCGCCTCCCACTCGTAGCTGGTGAGGGGCGAACAGTTTCCCTCGTCAGTGATGAAGATCTTCTCCAGGTTGGCGGCGAGTCCGTGGTCGATGACCTCCACGTTGATCTCGTAGTTGCCGCTGAGGCTGAGCCGGTCGATGTTGGCGGTACCGACAGTCGACCAGGTGCCGTCGACGGTGGCGGTCTTCGCGTGCACCATTGCCCCCTTGAAGCGGAGGATCTTGACGCCGGCGTCGAGGAGTTGGGAGAAGTACCCCCGCGAGATCCAGTCAGCCACGATGTGGTTCGACTTCAAGGGCAGCAGCAGCCGAACGTCGACCCCACGGCGAGCCGCGGCCTTCATCGCGTCGACGAAGTCCTGGTCAGGGATGAAGTAGGCCTGGGTCATCCACACGTTGTGGCTGGCTCGGTTGATGGCCTCGATGTACATGGTGCGGATCGGGAACATCCACAGCCGCGGAACGTTGCGCTGCACGCGAATTTTCGGCTCCCAGGTTGACGCCGTCTCGAGCAGCAACGGCCGCTCGCTGGCGCGAAGCCGGCGCCGGCGATTCAAGTTCCAGAAATCCGCAAACGCGCGCTTGAGGTCCCACACACCCGGACCAGTGATCCGTACGTGCGTGTCGCGCCACTCGGTCTCGTAGGCCGAGCCGATGTTGTAGCCGCCGACGAAGCCCACGTGGTCGTCGACGACCAGGATCTTGCGGTGGTCTCGCCCGTAGCGCCGCACGTCGAAGAACCTCAGCCCGGCGGAGTACAGGGGGTAGCGCAACACCTTCATGTTGGGCGGGAAGCGCTTGAAGACCGGGGAGACCACGAGGTTCGCGAACCCGTCGTAGATGCAGTACACCTCGACGCCCCGATCGGCGGCGGCTGCCAGAGCCTGCTTGAACCGCTCGCCCGCCGCGTCCCCCTTCCAGATGTAGGTCTCGAAGAGCACCTGGCGTCGCGCACCGTCGATCGCGTCGATCATGTCCCGGTAGAGGTCGCGTCCGTAGGTGTAGGTGGTGACGGTCCCGTCACCCACCTCGACGGTGCTGGGCGGCGTGGTCGGGAACGGCTTGGGCTTCTTGCCGCGGCGCCGGTAGGAGTCGACGAGCGACATCACCACCGCGATCGCGACCTGGAGACCCAAGATGGTCAGCAGGGCGCGCCGGACTCGCGTCACGGTCTCATCGACCCAGACCATCGTGAACTGCCTACGCACGAGGTCAACCTAGCGGGGCCCACGCGGGAGTCAGATAACTCACACGCCAGGCCACGAGACGCAGCCGCGTTGCTCGCATGTGTGACGTTGAATCGGTGCGTGACCCTCCTCGCGCCGGTCGGCGACATCAGCACCGCCCGGCGCTGGTCGATGCTCGGTGCCAGCACGTTCGCCCAAGCAGCCTCGGCGATGATGTACCACGGTCCGGCGTTCCTCATTCCCACGTTGCACACCGATCGAGGGCTCAGCCTGGCTGAAGCCGGAGTGGTGGCTGGGGCCCCGACGCTGGGTGTGATGGTGTCGCTGGTCGGCTGGGGCATGCTCACTGACCGTCGCGGCGAGCGCTTCGTCCTCCTCGTGGGTCTGGCCCTGACAACGGCCTTCGGACTGATCGCCACGCTGGTTGATGGACTGGTCCCGCTCACCGTGGCGTTGTTCTTCGCTGGAGCCGCGGGCGCCAGCACGGCGGCGGCCAGCGGTCGAGTCGTCATCGGATGGTTCCCACCGCATCGCAGAGGTCTGGCCATGGGCATCCGACAGATGGCCCAGCCGCTCGGAGTCGGCATCGCGGCCATCTCGATCGCCGTGGTGGCGGCCGAGCGAGGCGTGCACGCAGCAATGCTGATCCCCACCGTCGTCACCGGGGTGGCCTGGGTCGTCGTGGCCCTCGTCGTGATTGATCCACCCCGGCCAGCACTGACCAACGGTCCCGCGCCGAACCCGTACCGCGCCGACGGCTACCTGGCTCGGATCCACGGCGTCTCGGTACTCCTCGTGGTGCCCCAGTTCGTCGTCTGGACCTTTGCGCTGGTGTGGCTGGTCGACGACCGCGGCTGGTCCCCCGCTGCGGCCGGATCGCTGGTGGCGATCGCCCAAGTGGGCGGCGCGCTCGGGCGAATCACCGCAGGGCAGCTCTCGGACGTCGTGCGCTCACGGATGCGGCCCCTGCGGTGGGTCGCCATCGCTGCCGGGGTGACGATGGCGCTCCTCGGCCTGGCAGCCCAGCTCGATTGGGCCGTCGCGGTTCCGTTGATCGTGGTGGCGACCGTGCTCACGGTGGCCGACAACGGCCTCGCCTTCACCGCCGTGGCCGAACGCGCCGGACCGTTCTGGTCAGGGCGCGCCCTGGGTATCCAGAACACCGCTCAGTTCCTCACCAGCGCGCTGGTGCCGCCGCTCGGCGGCCTGGCGATCACCCAGGGCGGGTACGCGGCAACCTTCGCCGCCGTCGCTCTCTTCCCGCTGGCGGCGGTCGCGCTGGTACCCGTCACCAGCGAGCACGAACTGTCCTGAAAAGCAGGTGGACCCGCTCTAAGCGCTACTCCCCAGAAGCGCCGAGCGGGTCAACACCATGCATTCGACTCTCGGTTCCGCGAACCCCCCCAGGGTCGCGGTGCCTTCATCGAGCCGACAACCAAGACACTACGAGCGCGCCGTCGACGGACCGACCACGCCCGCTGCACGCTTCATCCACAGTTTGGTAACAGCACGCGGTGGGAGGTGGGTTCAGCCGAGGAGGTTGTTGACCGCGACCTCGTCGACGAGCCAGCGACCGTCCTGAAGCACCATCTGCATGGTCACCCGCGGTTGGTCGAGCTTGGCGCCGTTCTGCTTCGCAGCCGAGATCTCTTGATCGACGAACAGCAGCACCTTCACGTGCGTCGCGTCGATGGCGGTGGCCGCAGAGTCAACGACCGTTCCGGTCGCGGTGGCCTTGAGTGCTTCGATGACACGCTTGGAATCGGCGCCTGCGTCCTCGAAGTACGTCTGGAACTGCTCGGTGCCCGCGTCCTCGACCCAGGTGAAGTCGTCATCGACGGTCCGGTAGTCGTAGGTCGTCATCTGTTCGACGGCAGCTCGGGCGGCCAGTTCAGCGTCGTTCTCCACCGAGGTCAGCGAAGGCGGCGCGCTCAGAGGCGCCACGGTCTCGTCGCGGTCGAGCCAGAGCACCGTCACCCCGATCAGCGATGCGGTGAGGGCCACCACCAGTCCGATCACGACACCGCGCACTCCTGCGGTCACCGAACGGGTCCGGGGGCGTGGGCAGCCCCACGCTGCAAGGTGGTGAACGAGGCTGAGCAGCGGCCCGTGGTGAAGAACTCGGTCTTCTTGGCGACGCGGGGGTCGCGACGCACGTCGCGATAGCTGCACCGCGGGTCCTTGTCGCCCAGCAGCGTCAGCTGGATGTGGCCGTTGCGAATCTTGTCGGGGAACACCCCGATGCCTCCCGCGTATGACTGCAAGAGCGTGCGCAAGTGAGGATCGTGCGCAGCAAAGATGTCGGTCAGGCTGACCCCGACAGACAAGAAGTCCGGCAGCACCCGTTGGGCGTCGCGCACCAGCGCTCGCAGGTCTTCGATCTGCCCGGGGGCCCGCCGGAGGAACCGGTCGAGCTCCGGATCGTAGGACTCCAAGAAGTCCGCGAAGTCGGTCGCGTTGCTCGTGAGCTCGGTGAGCTGAGCACGCTTGTCGGGTGCGACGTCGAGCACGATGTCGGCGTTGCGCAGCAAGCGTTGGGTCTCTGGCCACACCTCGTCGAGCTCGGCAAGCAGCAAGCTGCCATCGTCGACCAGCGATCCGAGGTCGTCACCGGTACCGTCGAGGGCGGTGCTCAGCTCGGTGAGGAGACTGCTGAGCTTCTCGTCGTCTACCTGGCGCAGCACGTCGTTCAGGGCCACCACTGTGGAGCTCAAGCTCTTCGGGATGTCAGTCGAAGACGCCGCCACCACGCTGCCGTCCTCCAGGTACGGTCCACCGGCACTGCGCGGCTGGAAGTCGAGGTACTGCTCGCCGACCGGCGACAGGCTGCGCACCAAGGCCACCGAGTCGACCGGTACCCGCTCGGCGGACGTCAGGGTCGCAGTCGCTTCGACTCCCGAAGCGCCGAGCTCGATCCGAGTGACCTTGCCGATCTTGACCCCGCGGTAGGTGACCGCCGAGCCCTCAAACAGACCGCCGGCAGCCGACAATTCGACCGTCACCTCGTCGGGCTGGGAGAGCAACGGACGCTTCAGCACCTCTGCGAAGAGGTAGGCCACCGACAGCACGAACACCAAGAAGATCCCGAGCGCACTCAGCGCGAGCTTCGAGGCGAACAAGGCGCGGAATGTAGGCATCACGACCGCCCCCCGCCAAGCAGACCACCGAGGGTCAGGATCGGGTTGAGCACCTTCACGGTGTCCTTCACCGCTTCCTTGACGTCGTCAGCTCGGGGGTTCTTCACGGCCACCGGGATCTCCGGGAACGGGGGCAGGTCGGGGATCGGCAACGGAATACCGAGGTTGGCCAAGATGTCAGCCAGGCTCGGTCCGGTGAGCCCGTCGAAGCGCAGTGCCAGGGAGATCGCCAAGTAGTCGTTGGGCACGAGGCTCTTGATGGCACCGCCCATCCGAATCAGCTGGCTGAGCGACTGCGAATAGTCACCGCCGGTGTCAGCGAACTCGGCCAGCACCGGCTCTGCCTGCCGCAAGATCCGCAGCAGACGGTCGCTGGTCTGCGCAACCGTGTCGTTCGCGACGTCCGAGAAGTCCTCGACCTGCGCCAGCAGTCGGGTCAGGCCGGGCGTGTTCGTGCGCAGCACGGCGGCCGCCGGACGAATCTCACGCACAGCGCGGTTGATGGTGTCTTGGCGCTCGCGGAGCGTGACCGAGACCGATGCGAGAGAGCGCAGGGCGCGGTCGATGTCTCCGGTCGTGGCATTGGCCTCGGTCAGCAGGTCGCGAGAGCGCTCGAGCAAGGACCGCGCGGTCTCCTCGCGACCACCGAGCGCTGTGTTCAGCTCTTCGGTCACGTCCTGGAGATCAGCCAGCCCGCCACCGTTGACCAAGAGGGAGGCCTGCGAGAGGGCATCTTCGACGGTTGGGGCGGTGCTCGTCTGCTGGAGGCCGAGCTCAGCACCGTCGGCCAGCAGCTCGCCCTCGGCCGGGTTGGTGACGTCGACGAACAGCTCGCCGAGCGGCGTGGTGTACCGCAGGCGAGCCGTGGCTCCCTGGCGCAGTTGCGCATCGGTGCGCACCAGCATCTCGGCCTGAGCGTGGAAGTCCTCAGCCTCGACTTCCTGCACCTTGCCGGAGTTGACGCCGTTCACCTTCACCGTGGCGCCTTGGGCCAGGTTGAGCGCCTCGACGAACTCCGCCCGCACGCTGATCGTGTCGCCTCCCACACCCGTGCCCGGGAGCGGGACGTCACCCATCGTCGTGCTGCACGCGCCGAACGCGCCTACGGTCAACACCGCGAGGCCGACGACCTGCAGGCGGGCGTTCATCGCGAGCCTCGTGACCGCGGCGACGCCGGGTCTCCCGGCTCTGTGCCCGAGATCAGGTCGCACAAGTCCAAGGGCAAGGTGTCGCACAGGCGGCCGATCTCGTCGCCCAGGGGCAGCAGGACGCTCGGTGGCACGCGCACCGGCAGCCGCTCGCCGGCCCCGGCTCGAATCAGGTTCTGCATCGCCAGCGGCATCACCTCGAGGATCTCGGTGAGGTCGCGCTCGCGCGACAAGATCGTGCGCATCACCGCGCTGCTCTCGTCGATCAGGCCAATGATCTCTTGGCGGTGCTCGACGGCGTACTCCGCGACCGTCATGACGGCCTCCTCGACGCCACGTAAGGCAGTGCGGAAGTTCTCGCGCTCGTCGGCGAGCAGGTCGCTGGCCTCGGTCACCTGGTCGACGAAGTCGCGGACGGTGGTGTCGTTGCTCGCCAAGACCGCCACGAGTGCGTCGAGTGCTCGAACGGTGGCGCTGATGTCCTCGCGCTGGCCGGTGACGTCGCTGACCGCCCCGGAAAGATCGGTGATCGTCGACTGCACGAGCTCACCCCGGCCGTCGAGAGCTGCTGCTCCCGAGTCGATGATGCGACGGATCGCGTCGCGCGACTCAGCTGTTCCGGCGATCCCCACGGCAAAGGTGTTCAGGGCTTCGAGCACGTCGTCGAAGTCGACGGGAGTGCGCGTGTTGGCGACCGGGATCTCCGCCCCGCTCTGCAGCGTGGGCCCGGAGTCGTAGACCGGAGTCAGCTCGACGTAGCGGTCGGTCGCTACCGACCGTGCCACGACGACCGCGCCCGCGTCGGCGGGCACCTCGCGCTCGCCCTCGATCTCCATCGTGACCTTGACCTGGGTGCCGTCGGGCTCGATGTCGGTGATCCGACCGACGGTGACGCCCAAGATGCCGACGTCGTTGCCGACGAAGAGTCCGGCGCTGTCGCTGAAGTAGGCCGTCACGGTCATTGACTCGTCGTTGCTGAAGCCGGGGATGCACGAGCTCGTCATGATCGCTGTCGCCAACGTGGCGACGGTCAGGGGCAGGGCGCGCAGGCGGATCATGGGCAGTCACCGAGCTTGCACAGCATGTCGTCGGTGGGAACGGCTGGTGGATGCCCGTACAAGTCACCCCAGGGGCCGCTGCCTGTCGCATTGGCCACGTAGCGCAGCGCTGGAGCCATCGCCTCGAGCACGCCGCGCAGCTGGTCGTCCTCGCTGTTGAGTGTCTCGAGCGCCAGCTCGAGCTTGCGCAGACCAGGGCCCATCGCAGCATCGGTCTCGGTGACGATCTGGGTCAGGGCGTCGGTGAGGTCCGTGGTCTCGGCGAGCAGCCGCTCGATGGCGGCGCGACGTGAGTTGACTTCGGCGAGCACCAGGTTCGTCGACTCCATCAGGTCGACGAGGTCGACACTGCTCTCCGAGAGCTGTTCGGTGACATCGCGGGCCATGCTCAGCAGCTCGCCAGTCTGATCGCTGCGCGTGCTGACCAGCTGCGAGAGCCGTCCCACGCCGTCGAGCGCCGGGCCGATGTCGTCGCCGGCGACGTCAAGCGTTTCTGCGGCCTCGGTCAGGGCTTTGGCCAACACGATCGGGTCGAGCTCATCGAGCTTGAGCGTGCCCTGCTCGAGCACGTCCTGGAGGTTGTATGGCACAGAGGTGCGCTCCAGCGGGATCACGCCGTCGGCGAGCTCACCGTCGCCGACCGGATCGATCTGCAGGTAGTGCGTGCCCAGCAGCGTGGCCACCTTGACCTCGGCGGTCGACTCAGACCCCAAGTCGATGGCGCTGTCGAGGTCGAAGGTCACCATCACCTCGCGTCCCTCAAGCTCGACGGTGCGGACGGTCCCGACGGACACTCCATGCACCTGCACGTCTTCACCTGCGCGCAGGCCTGCGCTGTGCTCGAGCACTGCTGTGTAGCTCGAGGTGCCGAACGACGCGACCGAGAGCAGCACGATGCCGACAGCGACGAGCAGACCGACGACCAGGGCGGCGATGCCGACCCGGAACGGGTCGCGGGTCGCGAGCGAGGCTGGCCGCTTCATCGGCAGACCTCCGACCACGGGCCGTTGGGGCCCGCCGGATTGATCTGACGCGCGCCTATCGCCAGCAGGAACGAGCAGGGGTAGACGTTCAGGGCGTTCTCGTACGAGGCAGCCCGCCCGAGCGATTCGAAGATCACGCCGAACTGCTGCACGGCGTCGTTGAGCTTGGTGCGCGAACCCGCCAGCATGCCGGCCACGGTTCGCAACTCGGTCACGGTGCCGACTGCTGGCCTGCGAACGTCGCGGAGGAACTCGCTGGTGGCGCCCACCAATCGGCTCACCCCGTCGATGGAGTCGCCGATCGACTCCCGGTCCCGAGCCAGGCCTGCCATCAAGGCCTTGAGCTCCCGGATGGTCGCAGTGATCTGGGTGTCTTGCCCGGACAGGTTGTCGAGCACCGGAACCAGGTTGTCGACAACCTGGCCGTACAGGGCATCGCGATCAGCCAGGAAGGACGTGAGCTCAGTGGTCTGTTGCAGCAACGCCTCGACGGTGCCGCCCTCACCCTGCAATACCTGCACCATCGAGGTGGCCAGGCGGTTGACGTCGGCGGGCTGCAGCACCTCGAAGAGCGGACGGAAGCCGTTGAGGAGGCCGGTCAGGTCGAATCCCGGGTCGGTGCGCTCGAGGGGCACGGTGTCACCGCCGTCGAGCTCGGCTCCGCGGTCATCATCGGACTGCACGAGCGCGAGGTATCGCTGACCCAACAAGTTCTGGTAGCGCATCACGAGCCGGGTGCTGTCGAGCAGGGGCTGGCTCTCACGCAGGTCGAAACCGACCGAGGCACCCGTCTCGCTGACCTCGATCGACTGGACGCGGCCCACGCGCACCCCCGCCACCTTCACGTCGTCACCCACACGCAAACCACTGACGTCAGAGAACTCGGCGTCGAAGGCCCGAGCCTCGTCAGTCAGGCCGTTGCGCATCGTGTTGAGCAGGAGTACGAAGAGCAGCGCGCTAGCCAGCGCGAACATGCCGAACTTGACCGCGATCAACCGCAATTCGCCCTTCACTACTCCTCACCCCCGGCCGTCACCACGCCACGGAAGGTCGCTGCGCGCAAGCTCCCGCTCGGTCCGTAGTCGGGGCGATCTGCCCGGCCGTAGAACGCCGGCGTATCGCCGCTCAAGGTCGAGTCGGCACGCAAGAAGCCCTCCCGAATCGCGGTGGGGAAGATCTTGCCCAGCCGGATGTTCGAGCGAATGCCCTCGGTAATGCCCTGGCGGCGGTTGTCGTACAAGATGTCCAACAGGATCGCGCCGTTGTCGAGTGTCCGCAGCGCTGCGCGCAGGTTGTCGTCGAGCAGGTCCTCGGCCTGACCCACCAGCGTCGTGCCGCCGGTGATCAGAGCCGCGATGGACGCCTGGCGCTGCACGACAGTTTCGAGCGTGACCAGCGCGTCATCGGTCGCGTCGAGCAGATCAGGTGCCAACTCGTCCACGATCTCGAGGTTGTCGGCCAGCTGAGCGAGATCGGAGCGAATCAGTGGGAACTCCGGAGCCAGCCGGGCCAGGAAGCGCTCACCGACGTCGATGATCGCGCCGATCGACTCCCCGCGGCCGTCGAGCGCCTCCGCCGCCGACCCGATGGCCGAGGCCAGCTCAGCCGGCCCGAGCGCGTTGACCAACCGGTCGATGTCGTCGAGGGCCTGCTGCAGCTCGAGCGTGCCCTGTTCGGTGTCGGCGGGGATCACCGCGCCGGCTTGCAGGTTGGACGTCGAGGGTGAGCCGTGCACCACGAGGTCGACGAACGTCGTGCCGAAGACCGTGGCGGGCAAGATCCGGGCCACAACGTTGCCGGGGACCGTCCGGAGTCGGTCCTCGGGCATCGTCATCGAGATCCGCACATCACCACCGGGTGCCCGATCAATGCCGGTCACCCGCCCCACGATGACACCCGCGACCTTGACGTCGGCGCCGGAGCGCAAGGCGCCACCGGCGTTGCGGACATCGGCCGAGACCTCGGGAGTGCCGCCCACGACACCGCCTGCGCGGAGGTAGGCCAGACCGAGTAGCAGTGCGATCACCAACGCAGTGACCATGCCGCGCCGCGCGAGGTCGATGCGCCGCAGCTCTTTGCGCGGACCGTTGCGCGCTGGAAAAAGACCCATGTCCGGCCCTATCCGGAGACCCGGAAGCCCGGGTCTCCGCCCCAGAAGAGCAGCGTGAGGATCATGTCGAGCACCACCACGACCACGATGCTGGCGCGGATCGCGGCCCCGGTCGCCTCACCCACCGACTGTGGACCGCCGTGCACCTTGAACCCGTACCAGCAGTGGATCAAGGTCACCGCGATCGCGAAGATCAAGATCTTGACCACCGAAAGAGCAATGTCGCGACCCTGGATGAACGTGGAGAAGTAGTGCTCGTACTGCCCGGGTGACTGGCCGAAGATGTAGACGACCGACAACTCCGAGGCGAGGTACGACCCCAGCAGGCCGATCATGTAGAGGGGAAGGATCGCCAGCATGCAGGCGATCACCCGGGTCGTCACCAGGTAACGCATGGGGCTCACGGCCATCACCTCAAGGGCGTCGACCTCTTCGTGGATCTTCATCGACCCCAGCTGCGCCGTGAACCGGCAGCCCACCTGCGAGGCCAACGCCAGCGCGGCGATCAGCGGCGCCAGCTCACGAGTGTTCGCGCTGGCCGAGATGAAGCCGGTCAGCGGAGAGAGACCCACCAGTTCGAGGCCGTTGAATCCTTCGATGCCCAACGACGTGCCGGCCGAGAGCGAGAGCAGGACCATCACGCCGATAGTGCCGCCGCCGACGACGATCGCACCGCTGCCCCAGGCGATGTCCTTGAGCTGACGCAACATCTCCGCTGGGTAGAGGCGCAGGGTGGAGGGAACGCTTTTGATCGTGATCCACGCGAACGTGGCGAAGGACCCGAGCGAAGCGAACAGCTCGAGGAATCCGTCGGTCGCGCCGATCGCCACGTTTCCCGCGCGGTAGCGGGTGCGGCCGGCCATCAGGCGACACCCTGAGGAACGAGCATCACGTAGGCCTGGGTGATCACCACGTTGGCGAGCGCCAACAGGATCACGCTGAGCACGACGGCCTGGTTGACCGCGTCAGCCACGCCCTTCGGACCGCCCGTGGCGCTCAGCCCCTTGTGCGCGGCCACGATGGTGGCGATGAACCCGAAGACCAACGCCTTGAACTCGGCTAGGACAAGGTCCGTGGGTTGGCTGAAGCTGACGAACGAATCGAGGTAGGCGCCGGCCGAGATAGAACCACCGCCGACATTCAGCGCGAACGCGGTGATCATGGCGGTCATCGCCACGATGACGGTGAGGAGCAGGGCCACCACCAAAGCTGCGACGACCCTCGGAGCGACCAGGCGCTGGATCGGGTTGATACCCATGACCCGCAGCGCGTCGATCTCTTCACGCACCTGACGCGCGCCGAGGTCGGAGCAGATGGCCGATCCGACCGCGCCCGCGATCATCAGCGACGTCACCAGCGGCGCACCCTGGCGCAGCACGCCGATGCCGTTGACCGCGCCGCTGAACGAGGTGGCGCCGATCTGGTTGGCCACGGCACCGATCTGCACCGAGGTGATCACGCCGAACGGGATTGCTACCAAGATCGTGGGCAACAGAGAGACCCTGGTCATGAACCAGGCCTGGAGCAGGAACTCCGACCACGAGAACCGGCGGGTCACGATGTCGGTCGCCGCCGCCTTGACCGACTCGACGCCGAGGACCACCAGGCTGCCCGTGGTGGTGACTCCCGCTCGGGTACGACCGCTGAGATTGTCGAACGACGACCGGCCCATCGCCGTGAGCGTGCTCACCAGCGCCGCCGGGAGCAGGGGCGGGGCACGAGCGTGGGTTGCATCTGCCCTCGTTCGGTGTCGGTGGCGGGACGTGCGCCGTGCTGGGGGGTTCTTGTGACCAATGTGTCTGTCACCGGGTGTAACAGGTATCACAAAAAGGGGCTCTTTGGTGGGCGAAGGCTACCCCCGAGGCAGGTGGGTGCGAGGAGCCATCCGCGGACCGTGCCGAGGTCGGCGCAACCCGGCCCGCGCGACGAGGGCCGGCACGCGCCCACGTTGCGGCCGCCACGGCTCCAGGAACGCTTCGAGCTCAGCATCGTCGAACGGTGTCCCCGTCAGCGCCCAGCCGACGTCCTTGGCCACGTGGTAGTCGCCGAACGACACCGCGTCGGGGTCGCCGAACGTGCGCTGCCTGACCTCTGCGCTGGTCCACACACCGATTCCAGGCAACGAGCGCAACTTCTGGTCAGCCTGCTCGGGAGTCAGTGACACCAGTCGCTCCAACGAGTCGGCCACACGCGCCGCTGTCACGATGGCGCGCGAGCGAGCGGCATCAATGTGCAGGTGCAGCCACTCCCACGACGCCACGGTGCGTAACCGTGCAGGGGTCGGCGGAAGCCACAGATCGTGATCTGCCCCCGGACCCGGTGCCAGCTCACCGAAGCGGCGTACCAGGCTGCGGAAACCGGCGAACGCCTCCTGACCAGTCACCTTCTGCTCGATGATCGCGGGCACGAGCGACTCGAGTAGGAGGCCGCTGCGCCCGAGTCGGGCATGCGGGTTGAGTCGTCGAGCCTCGGCCAGCACCGGATGCCGTGGTTCGAACTCCGCCCAGTCGTCAAGGGCACCGAGCAGTCCCGGCAGCGACTCGAGCATCCACACGGCACCGGGCCCCCACGCCTCGGCATGCACCTCGCCCGCCTGAGGTCGAGCCTCGACCACGAGCGTGGCTGGACCCTCCGGCGTCCGACTCCCCCGCCACACACGACCGGCGTGATCGAGACGAAACGTCGGGTCGCCACCGCCGTGGCGCTGCTGCCGCAACGTGCCGATCACCTCGCACGGCCAGTCGGGTCGCCAGGTGCGCGCATGCGACGGCAGCCCTGACGAGGTGGTCATGGTGCCCAGCCTAGAAACGCGCTCCGACGGTGGAACGCCGACCGCCCAGGTAGAACACGTTCTAGGCTGGCGACATGACGCTGCAGATCCACGACGAGGCACGCGTGCGCACGCTGACCTTTGACCGCCCCGATGCCCTCAACGCGTTCAACGAGGCGCTGTACGACGCAACGGCCGAGGCGCTGCTCGCAGCCGCCGAAGACCCGGCGGTCGCGGTGGTGCTGCTGACTGGCAACGGCCGCGCGTTCAGCGCGGGCACCGACCTGCTCGAGATGCACCAGATCGCCACCGATCCAACCTTCCAGCGCGGTACCCACGGGTTCCCCGGCCTCATCGACGCGCTGGTCGCCTTTCCCAAGCCCCTCATCTGCGCCGTCAACGGGCTGGGTCTCGGCATCGGAGCCACGGTGCTGGGCTTCGCGGACCTGGCCTTCATGTCCACCGAGGCTCGGCTCAAGTGTCCCTTCACCAGCCTGGGGGTCGCGCCCGAGGCAGCGTCGTCATACCTGCTCCCCCGGTTGATGGGCCGGCAGAACGCCGCCTGGATGCTCTTGTCGGCGGAGTGGATCAACGCCAGCGAGGCTCTCGAGATGGGGCTGGTCTGGCGCGTGTGCGAGCCCGACGCTCTGCTGCCCGAGGCCCGGCGCCACGCCGAGCTGCTCGCTGCCCGTCCGATCTCGTCGCTGATCGCGGTCAAGCGCACCATGACGGCCCCGTTGCGCGCTGACATCGACGCCGCGCGAGAGCGCGAGAACGCAGCCTTCGTCGACCTCATGGGCGGGCCGGCCAACCTGGAGGCCCTCACCGCCTTCGCCGAGGGGCGCCCAGCTGACTTCACGGCTCTCCCGCCCGGTTGGTGAGCGGGACGGCGCTCGGCGGCCTATAGTCCGCCCCAGACCCGCAGGACCTTCGCATCCTTACGAGATGCTTTCGTCCGGCGACCATGGGGTGTCGAGAGAGCGAGAAGGCAGTGAGCACCAGTCCGACCACCGAGCGGCGCGCCCGCCTCGACCGCGAGACCGTCGTTGTCGCGGCCGAGGGAATCGTCGACCGCGACGGTTATGACGCGCTCTCGATGACGTTGCTCGCCGCTGAGCTCGACAGCCGGGTCTCCTCGCTCTACAACCACGTGACCAACCTGGAAGAACTGCGCTCAGAGATCCAGGTGCGCGCGATGAGTCTGCTCGGCCGCCAGGTGCAGCGGGCGGCGATGGGTCACGCGGGGGCCGACGGACTGCGGGTGCTCAGTCATCAGCTGCGTGACTTCTCCCTGACCTATCCGCAGCGGTACGCCGCGATGACACGAACCCCCATCGACCGCGACGCGTTCTTCGTCGCCGCCGGGGAGGTCATCGAGGCCATGGGCGTGATGGTCAGGTCGACCGGCCTTCCCGACGACCACATCCTCCAGACCGGGATGGCCATCTTCTCAGCGCTGCATGGCTTCGTGTCGTTGGAGGCAAGCGGCTACTTCGACGGTATGGACCACCTCGAGCAGGTCTTCGAGCAGGTCGTGCGCGGAGCCGTGACCGCAGCGGTGCTCGAGGTCACCCAGACGCGGGATTGATCCGCGCCCGGGTGACCTCGGTCGTCCGACGCGCTAGCGCGGCTCGGTGACGGTGATGCTGTACGACAGTCCGGCCCCGTAGAGCAGGAGCATGCCGCTGTAGGTGGCCCCCGGCGGGATGATCGTGCTCGATCCGTCTTGCACGAAGCCGCCGCCCGGCAGCACGGCGCAGTTCTCGTCGTAGAAGTGCAGGAAGTACTCACCGATCGGCACGCTGGCCTTGACCGTCGCCAGGTGCAACCCGTCGCCCGCTCCCGTTGGCAGCTTGGCGAAATGCGCGTCCGTGCCGTTGGCCGAGGGCAGGTCGGGGCACGAACCCGCCCAGGTCAGCTCGGCGACGCCGGCGCGGTACGGGTCCAGGCCGAGCAGCGAACCCTGCGTGGGGTTGCCGATCGAGACACTGCCGGAGTACGTGACCGGCTTGTCCGGCTTGGGCAGTGCCGGGGTGATCCCGGCTGCGTCGCCGAAGACCTGCACCTCGGAGACCACTGCCGACGTCGTGACCGACGCGCCACTGGCGAGGGTCTCGGTCGGCACCACCCGCACGAAGCGAGCCCGAACACCCTTCTTGAGGTTGAAGGTCTGCAACTTCAGATCGTCGACGGTCGGGCGAGGCAGCTTGAACCCAAAGGTGGCCAGCTTGGCTGTCTTCCACGTCTTGCCGTTCATCGATGTCTGCACCAGCACTCGCTTGGCTGCGGCGAACCGCGGGATGCCGACCGGCTTGAGCACGCTGACCGCCACCGTCTTGATGGTCGAGGTCTTCTTGAGCTTGACGGTCACTGACTGGTCGGGGCCCTGGTTGTAAGCCTTGCTTGCGGCCTTGGTCATCCAGGACGTGCCCTCGGAGTCGTCGAGCATGTTGGCACCCGGGAAGGCAGCCGTCTCACTGGTGGTCTTCACGATCGTGGCGCCCGAGGAGGTCGAGAGCAGGTTCGGCCGTAGCGAGATCTCCTGGGTGAGGACGCGGCCCTTCGGCACGGTCAGAGCGATGCGCTGAATACCGAACCCAGGCGCCTGCAGCGTCACGACATAGCGACCTCCGGCGAACTTGGCCTGGCCGACCCCCCGCTTGTCGGTGGTGGCGATCGGCGTGGCCCGAGCCTCGAAGAGTCCGCCGAGCACGCGCACTCCCTTGACTGGCTTGCCGGTCGAGGCGTTGGTGACCTTGAACTTCACCACGCTGTTCAGCGCGGCCCTCTTCGTGTCGAAGCCCGGCACCGGCTCGGTGTCGTTGCCGTCCTTGGTCTTGGCCGAGACACCGAAGCCGCGCTTGGCGAACGCACCCCACACGACATCGGTGTACTTGTTCTTGTAGCGAAGCTCGGCGGCCTTCACGATCGCGTCACGCATGTCCAGCATCGACGGGCTCGGCGGCGACAGCGGCATCGCGTCCATCACCAGGTGCTGGGTGATGTCGGAGGCCTTGACGTGGCTGCCACCAACGGTCTTGCGGATGGCCTCGCGCAGCGACCACAGCGCTGCGGTCCAGATCTCGCCGTCGGAGTGCACCTCCGGCCCGCTCATGTCGTAGCCGTAGTCGCCGTAGGTGGCCGGGCTCTTCGCGTAGTTCCAGTTGCGAATACCGCGATCCTTGTCGCCCACGTAGTCCGCGGTGACCGCGGTCCGGGTGAGGCCGCGACGGAACAGGTCGTTCATGCCGAGCCAGTCACCCCAGCCCTCGCCCATGGCGCCGGACTGCTCGCTGCTGAGCGAGCCGAGCCCCCCGCCCCCGACGTACCGGTTCGAGAGGCCGTGGGCGTACTCGTGCTCGATGATGGACGTGTCGTAGTCACCATCGCGCGCAATGCCCTCGAAGGCGTCGTCGACGAACTCCCACAGGTACATGTTGGTGAAGCCCGGGATGCCGTCGGGCAGGGTGAGCATGTTGGCGTTGTTGCGACCCAGCGCGAGCACGCTCGCGGTCAGGTTGAGCGCGCCCGACTGGGCGCCACCGAAGATCGGGTCGCCGGGTAGGCCCGTGCCCGTCGGGTCGCCGGTGTTGAGCAGCTGGAAGTTGCCGCCCGACTCGGTGAAGCCGAACTTGTAGAACTCATCGTGGATCCGGTTGTGGTGGTAGAAGAGGTTGGTCGCCGCCGAGTTGGCGTCGACCTGGTAGCCGGTCGGCGAGCCGTTGCTCTTGGCCCACCCGTCACTGAAGCCGAACCGGAAGTTCGAGGTGGGCGCCACCGGTCGGTTGTACTGGTCGACGGCCACCAGCGGAACCGTCCAGGCGATCGCGGTGTTGGCGTTGTTGCCGAGCGTCGTGATGCCGGGTAGCCCGACCAACCCGGTCGGGTCGACCCAGCCGCCGGGCGACTCCGGAGTCGGACCGAAGCTCTTGACGACGGGCTTGCCGCCCTTGGCGGCGCCCGGGTAGTTCTCGAAGATGGTTCCGTCGCTGAAGTGCACCAGCGACTGGCGCAGCAGCGGCTTGCCGGTGACGGCGTCCACGATCACGGCCCAGGCCTCGTTGAGGTCCTTGATGGCCAGCACTGCGTAGGCCGCGCGACCACCGGCAGCGGTCGGGAACGCGATCTGTCGCACGAACTGCAGCGAGCCGAGCAGGCCGCCGTTGAACACCTGGTAGTCGCCCATGACCTTGCCCGTGGCCTGGGCGACGAAGTCGAGGTCGGGCACGAGGCTTCCGATCACCGAGGTGAGGGCCTCCCCCGCAGACAGCTTGAACGAGCCGACCAACGAGGTGTTCTGCACCGGGTCACCTGTGTAGGAGACGACGCGCCCGTCGCGGTCGACGACCACGGTCAGGATCCCGCCGATGCCCGAGATGACGCCGCCGAAGCGCTGCGCGAAGCTCAGCACTCGCGCGCCGATGCCCGGCAGTTCGTGGTTGCGCACGACGGCGAGTCGAGCCATGTCAGTCGGCTTCAGACCAAAGGCAGCCGCGTTGTCGACCAACCAATCCTGGGCGATCTTCAGCGGTTCGCCGGCGCGCGCCTCGCTGAGGAAACCGCCCTCGACCGACAGTGAACGGGGAGTGCCCGAGACGTTCCACGTGGCGATCGCGCCGGAGAGCTTGGCCACGGCCGAACGCTGCAGCGCGGTCGGTGCGATGGCGCGGAGCGCAGCTCGCGAGTCGAACGCGAGGTCGGCCAGCAGGTCGCCGGCGGGCGGGACGACGGTGTTGTCGCCACTCGGTATGGACAGGTTGGCCAGCGAGCCGGCCTTGGCGGCGTCGGTGACGTTCGCCGAGGCGAGCGTAGGGATGGACAACGCGGCGGCCGACAGCACGGCCACGACGGAAAGTCTCGAGCGGATCACGGGTTTCCTGACATCGTTCGGCGGACTCAAGCGAGGGGTAGCGGTTCTACCCGTCGGTACAACGAGGCACGACATGAGGAGATACGGCCAGGTTTACTACGGTCATGTTACTTCTGAGCGCGGTGGTCCAGACCTCTCACGAGGTGGCCGCCACCCGCTCCCGGCGCGCAAAGGTGACGGCGCTGGCCAACCTCCTCCGCCAGGTCGACCTCGAGGTCGCCGACGAGCTCGAGGTGACCACGGCGTACCTCGCCGGAACGCTGCGACAACGACGCACGGGCCTGGGCTGGCGCGGACTGGCCTCGCTACCGGCGCCGGCAAGGGAAGCCACCGTCACCGTCGTCGAGGTGGACCGCGCATTCGCCGAGCTCAGCGACCTGGCGGGGCCGGGCTCGCAAGCGGCCCGCGCCGCGGGGGTCTCGGC
>JBAUWM010000185.1:0-10471 GCA_049583775.1 Nocardioides sp. | reverse complement strand
GTACTGGGCGCGGCGGGCGGCGAGGTCGCGGGCACCCTCGAGGGCCGCGCGCGCCTCGCGCTCGACGACACCGGCCAGCTCCGCCTCCTGCGCCGTCGCAGCCAGAGCCAACGCAGCCGCTTGAGTGTGATCGTCAGCCCAGGCGGACAACTCCCCTCGGTCGAGGGGCGTGAGGTCGTGCAGGTCCCAGTGGGCAGGGAGCGCCGTCTCGGTGACCTCGCTGAGCCGGCTGACCACGTCGGCCACCTGTTCGTGGTGGCGGGCAGCCTGGGCACCGACGGCGATCCGCCGGTCTCGCAACCAGCGCTCGACGTCCTCGAAACGGCCCGTGCGGAACAGTTGTTGCAGCAGCTTGTGCCGATCGTCGGAACCAGCGCGCAGGAAGGCCTGGAACCGGCCCTGGGGCAGCATCGCGACCTGGGTGAACTGAGGCAGGTTCATGCCGACAAGTCGGGTGACCAGGTCGCCGGTCTCGTCGATCCGGCTCGACAAAGGCTGCCACTGCTGGTCGGCGAACTCGGAGATCGTGACGCAGGCCTGTTGCACGGTGGTGCCCGTGCCGCGCTTCTTCGCGCGCTCCCACGCGGGGGACCGCACGATGCGAAAGCGGCGACCCGAGAGTGTGACGTCCAGAGTGACCCGGGGGACGACGTCGGCGGCCGCCTGGTCGGATCGCAGCCGCTTGGCTGAGCTGCGGTCGCCCGGCACATCGCCGTAGAGCGCGAAGCAGACGGCGTCGAGCACGCTCGTCTTGCCAGCTCCGGTGGCGCCGGACAGCAGGAAGAGCCCGGCGTCAGACAGGTCGTCGAAGTCAACGCTGATAGAGGTGGCGAACGGGCCAAAGGCCTGCACGTCCAGCTGGTGAAGCCTCACGGAACCCGCACCAGAGTGTCGGTGTCGTCGTGGCAGCAGGAGTCGAAGGCGAGGTCGAGCAGCTTGCTCTCGTCGGGTGATGCTGGGCTGCCGCGTAGCTCGGACACGAAGTCACGGGCGATGTCGCGGTCGCTCCGGGGCTGGTGCAGGCTGGCCGAGGGGACGCCGTGAGGAGTGTGGGTGGACTCGAAACCCAACAGCAGCGTGTGCGGGAATCGTCGCCGCAGCAGCTCCATCGCCTGCGCCGGTCGGGGAAGGTCGGTGAGGGTGGCCTCGACCCAGGCTGCTTCATGCGCGGCCAGGGCTGGGTCGGCCAGCAGGTCGTCGAGGCGACCCTTGATGCGCGCCAGCTGGCGGGGGACCGGTGCGGGCACGAACTCCGCCCGCATGACACCGTTTGCGCCTAGCTCGACCAACCACGAGCCCTTCTGGTGAGCGGCCTCGGAGAACGAGTAGGCAAGCGGGGAGCCGCTGTAGCGCAGGTGCTCATCAAGCACATGTGCCCCGTGGAGGTGTCCAAGCGCCACGTAGTCGACCTCGTCGAAGAGCGAGGTGGGCACTCGCGCCACCCCACCGACCGTGATGTCGCGCTCAGACTCGCTGGGCGCCGCCCCTGCGACGAAGGCGTGCGCGAGCACGATCGATCGCGTGCCGGGGCGGGCGTTGAGGTCGAGACGAACTCGTCGCATCGCCTCGCCGAGGGCGGCCTGGTGCGAACTGTTCGACAGGTGCCAGGGGTCGCGCACCGCGTGGGGGTCGAGATAGGGGATGCCGTGCACGGCCACCGGACCGTGTTCGTCGTGCAGCAGCACCGGTGTGCCCACCTCACCGAGGTCGGTGCGCAGGTGCACCCCGGCTTCGTCGATGAGGCGCGAGCTGAATCCCAGGCGCTGGGCGGAGTCGTGGTTGCCGCTGATCAGCACGGTGGCTGCACGCGAGCGGGCCAGGCGGACGAGCGACTCGTCGGCCAGCCGGACGGCGTCGACTGGGGGTAGTGCCCGGTCGTAGACGTCACCGGACACCACCACGAGGTCGATGCGCTCGCGCTCGACCACGTCGAGCAGGTGGTCGACGAACTCAGCCTGGTGGCCGAGCATGCCTTCACGGTGAAACGACCGGCCGAGGTGCCAGTCGGAGGTGTGAAGGATGCGCACTCGAGTGACGGTAGATGCCCTCGCCGACAGAGATCCGGAACCACGCCGCGTCGGAGCGAATCGGGGCGAATCGGGGCGCATCGGGGCGCATCGGTAGGCCACGAACGGCTCAGGTGTAGCGCACGCTCCGTGACGTGGACGTGAACCCGTGGAGGGCGAGCCCGCCCCTGCGGGCCAGATCAACCGCCAGGCTCGTGGGTGCTCCGACCGCGACGAGCGATCCGACGCCCGCGGCCAGTGCCTTCTGCACCAGTTCGAACCCCACGCGTCCAGACACCACCAGGCACGCCTCCGCGGGGGAGAGCCCTGTCAGCACGCGCGCGCCGGTGACCTTGTCGACCGCGTTGTGGCGTCCGACGTCCTCACGCACCACCAGCAGCTCGCCAGCTGAGGTGGCCAGCGCGGCAGCATGGATACCCCCGGTGCGGTCGAAGAGACGCTGGTGGGCGCGCACTCGGTCAGGGAGCTCGCGGACGACCTCGGGGTCGGGCAGGGCCCCGGACCAGGGTGTGAGGTGGCCGGTGAGCGCGGTGTCGATGCTGTCGCTTCCGCAGACCCCGCACGCCGAGGAGCCAGCCGCGAGGGCTGGATCTTGGTGCGGGTATCGACGTGGGGGAGCCGCGAGGCTGACGGTGACGACATTGAACTCTTGGTCACGGGCGAGCGAGATGTCGGTGCAGTAGGCCACGGCCTGCACTTCGTCAGCGAGTCCTTCGTGCACGACCCACCCGGCGGCCAGCTCGAAGTCATGGCCAGGGGTGCGCATCGTGACCCAGACCCGGCGAGCCGGCGCCCCCGGCCACTCCAGCCGGATCTCGAGGGGTTCCTCGGTGACGAGGCGGTCTTCGCGCGACTGCTCCGACCCAGGCGTCAGCTCGACCACGCGGGCGCGGACTGTCGGACCGGGACGGCGAGCGAGACCGGTCATGCGCTGGCCTTAGGAAAGGCGGCGCGCACGGCTACCCGGCGCTCGAGGGCGTCGAACTGGTCGACGACCCGGCGCTGCACGGCGGGCTCGAGGGCCCCGTCGATCAGCAGGGGTCGAAGCTGCTCGAGCGTTGACGGGTCGACGATTCGGGGGAAGAACGCCTCGGCGGCCACCGCCAGCACCCAGCCACTGCGCACGGTCGACGTGGCTGGCAGGTCGACGACGTAGCGTTCCACGTAGGGCGCGGTGAGAGCCGAGCCGCCGCGCCACAGGCCGTGTCCAGCGATCTCGATCTCGTAGTTCGTGGCGGCGGCCGCCCCGGTGAACCGCTCCCAGGCCCAGGCCTTGGCCTCGGGCGTGGGCAAGGATGCGACGGCGCCGGTGTGCTCGACGCGCGCCTGGGTGGTGGGGTTCTCGTCGAGTTGGCTGTCGAGCTCGGCGCGGGTGGTGCCACCGAGCACTGCCAACCGTGTGAGGAGCCGCCAGCGCACGTCGAGGTCGACTTCGATGCCGTCGGGTGGCTGGGCGAGCCACCCACGGACGAGGTCGGGGTCACTGGCGGTGCGCACGCAGGTGCGGAACGCAGAGAGCTGGAGCTCGGATGCGGGGGACGTCGAGCCGACCAGGGCCAGCGCCGCGGCGTGGACCCGTGACGTCGCGTCAGCCGATGCGGCCGGGAGGACGTCGCCCAGCACCCAGGGCAGGGTATGCCGCTCGGTGTCTTCGGTGTCTTCGATCGGCAGGGCAGCCTCGAGCAGGTCGACCACGAGATCGGGGTCGACGGCCGCGACGGCGTAGCCGCTCTTGACGTTGTTCCAGATGGCAGCGCGCAGCACCGGGTCGGTGACCAGTGGCAGCTCACGAGCCAGACCCCGGACCGTGGATTCATCGGGCACGTAGACGCCCCAGGACTGTTCGCGAGGATCGAGCACCACGACGTCGCCGACGTTGACCACCGGCGTGCGAGGCCCGCTGACCTGCACCGGCACGGTGACGCATTCGCCTCCGGCGAGGGAGGAGATCTCAAAGGTGTGCGCTCGGTCGGCTGGGTGGAGCTCCGGCGCCGTGCGGACCAGCACGCCCTGCTCCCGATCGAGATGGAAGGTGTCGGGCCCGGCCGTGCGCATCCATTGCGTGACCACGGCGGAGAGGTCGCCGGCTCCGGCTCCTTCCCAGCTGGAAAGCAGGTCGTGCATGGTGGCGTTCCCGAAACGGTGACGGTTGAAGTGGTCGATCGTGCCGCCGAAGAACACGTCGTCACCGAGTGCGGTGCACAGCTGGCGCAGGATGCTGGAACCCTTGACATAGGAGATGCCGTCGAAGTCCTGCAGGGCTGCGACCGCGTCGACCGCGCCGTTGCCAGCTACCGGGTGCGTGCTCGGGCGCTGGTCGGCCAGGAGTCCCCACTGGCGTCGTGACCACGCCACGTTGGTCCAGGCGTCCTGGTACTCGGTGGCCTCGGCAGTCACCCGGTTTCCGAGGTACTCGGCGAACGACTCGTTGAGCCACAGGTCGTCCCACCAGAGCGGGGTCGTGATGTTCCCGAACCACTGGTGGGCCATCTCGTGAGCCACGGTGGTTGCGCGCAGCACTCGCATGCCGCGGGTGACCCGGGTGTCGAACACGTACTGGTCGCGGAACGTGACGCAACCCGGGTTCTCCATGGCGCCGGCGTTGAACTCCGGCACGAAGGCCTGGTGATAGTTGCCGAACGGGTACCGGATGCCGAAGAGACGGTGGAACTCGTCGAAGCACTGCTTGGTGAGGGTGAACAGCTCGACGGCGTCCTTGTCGAGGTGGGGCGCGAGGCTGGCTCGGCAGCTAAGGCTGAGCGGGATGCCGTCGTGCTCGTCGCGCACCAGGTGGTAGGGCCCGGCAACCACGGTGACGAAGTAGGTAGACAGTGGCTGGGTCGGTCCGATCTCCCACAAGCCTGGTTCGGGGTTCGTCGCCGGAGCGTTGCCGATCACCGTCCAGTCGAGGGGTGCGCGCACGTGCATCGTGTACGGCGCCTTGAGGTCGGGCTGGTCGAAGCAAGCGAAGATCGTGGGAGCGGCGTCCATGAACGACATGCCGTAGACGTAGTGGCGCCCGTCGGCCGCATCGACCGAACGGTGCAGGCCTTCGCCGTCGTTGCGGAACGGCATCACCGCGTCGACGACCAACACGTTGCTGCCCGCGACGGTCTCGAGCGGGAACCGGCCACGGTGGAGCAGGCCGACGTCGAGGTCGCGGTCGTTGAGGCGGATCGCTCGCAGTTGCGAGGGTTTGACGTCGACGAAGGTGGGGCCACCCTCACTGGTGAAGGAAATGGTGCTGATCGACGCGAAAGTCGTGTCGTCACAGGCTAGATCGAGCTCCACGTCGTACCCGACGACCTCGAGCTGTCGAGCACGCTCCTGGGCCTCGTCGCGGCGTAGGCTCTGGGCTTCGGAACTGCTCATCCAGCCAGCCTACGAGGTCACAGTCGCACCAGCATCTTGCCGATGTTGGCTCCCGTCGACAGCCCCAGGAAGGCCTCGACGGCCTGCTCGATGCCGTCGGCATAGGTCTCGCGGTAGGTCACCTCGCCGGACGCGAGCCAGGGGCCGACCGTCTTGTAGAACTCGCCGGCCAGGTCGCTGTGGTCGGTCACGATGAAGCCTTGGATCGTCAGGCGCTTGGAGATCGCCATCATCAGGAAGCGGGGCCCGGGCGGGGGCGTGAGCGCGTCGTAGTCGGCAATCGCACCGCAGATGGCGAGCCGCCCGAAGTCGGCCATATGGAAGAGGGCGGCCTCGAGGTGGTCGCCGCCCACGTTGTCGAAGAAGACGTTCACCGGCGCGTGAGTACCGAGCTGCTTGATGACCGGGCCGGATCGATAGTCGAAAGCTGCATCGAAGCCGAGGTCGTCGGTCAACCAGGCGACCTTCTCGGCGGTGCCGGCCGACCCGATGACGGTCGCGGCGCCCAGTCGACGACCGAGCTGGCCGACCATCGACCCGACGGCACCGGCGGCACCCGACACGAACAGTGTCTCGCCCTCGGCGAGCCGGGCGATCCGGGTGAGTCCGACGTAGGCAGTGAGCCCAGGCATGCCCAACGCACCGAGGTAGGCCGAGGCGGGAGCCAGCGATGTGTCGAGCACCCGCACGTCTCGCGCCGGAAGCACCGCGTGCTCGCGCCAGCCGAGCATGTGCTGCACGACCGCTCCCACGGGCACGTCGGGCGACGATGACTCGATCACCTCTCCGACAGCGCCGCCGTCGAGGGGCGCGTCGAGCGCGAAGGGCGGCACGTAGGACTTCACGTCGTTCATCCGGCCCCGCATGTAGGGGTCGACCGACATGACGGTGTTACGCACGATGACGTGGCCGTCCGCGAGCGAAGGGAGCTCGGTCTCGACGAGACGGAAGTCGGCCTGGGTCGGGGTGCCCTTCGGGCGAGCGGCGAGGTGAACCTCGCGAGTGGTGGTCATCTCCGGATCGTGCCACGCGCCGGGAAAGCACTCGAGCCCCCGGCGATCGCCGGGGGCTCGAGGGTGAGAGCGGGCTGGCAGCCAGCCCTCGGGTTCAGCCTTGAAGGGCCAGCGCGAACTCGACCCGACCCTCGTCGTCGACAGCGGCGTCGAGGATCTTGTCGTCAAGCAGCATTGATGCCTGCTCATCGAGGTAGAGCGTGGCCCCCGCCTGCTCGACGACCTTGTCGTCGGGCTCGGGCTGCTCGGCAGCAGCGATGGCAAAGGCGGACTGGTCACCGTCGGTGGTGATCCGCAGGCCGGCTGATTCGGGCAGTCCGGGTTGGGTGGTGATGTCGCGGACGATCGTGCTGGCGTTCTCGGTCAGGGTGAGCATGGCTCGCCTTCCGGGGTTGCGTGCAGGACTCCTCCACCGTCGCCGATCACGGTGGCTCATTCAAGGCGAGCGGTGTTTCGGGCGTGTCGACCGATGGCGACACATGACACTCTGAGCGCGTGAAGAGCACCCCGCGCACGGTTCAACCGTGGGCCGACGTCCCGCCGCAGCACGGTCGCCGTTTCGTCGTCACTGGGGCTAACAGTGGAGTCGGGCTCGAGACCGCTCGTCGGCTCGCAGGTGCTGGGGCCAGCGTCGTGCTCGCCTGTCGCAGCATGGAGAAGGGGGCCGCAGCGGCGGCCGGGATCTCCGGCTCGGTCGAGGCCCGCGAGCTGGACGTGGCAGACCTAGCGTCGGTGCGGCGCTTCGCCGACGAGGTCGGCGCACTCGACGTGCTCGTCAACAACGCCGGCGTGATGGGAGTTCCTTTCGGACGCAGCGTCGACGGCGTCGAGCTGCAGTTCGCCACGAACTACCTGGGTCACTTCGTGCTCTCCAACTTGCTGCTTCCGCGGCTGACCGATCGCGTCGTGGTGGTCGGGTCGCAGGCGCACCGCGCCGGAGACCTGGACCTCGACGACCTCGACTGGCAGCTCCGGGAGTACAAGGGATTCTCTGCCTATGGAGCCTCGAAGCTCGCAAACCTGCTCTTCCTGGGCGAGCTGCAACGGCGTCTGACAGCGGTCGGTTCGCGGCTGCGTGTCACCGGCGCCCACCCCGGCACCACGGCGTCCGGCATCACGGGCAGCACTGGCCGTGGCTGGGTGACTGCCGTGGGCTCGTGGGGGCACGAGCTGGTGGGTATGCCTGCCAGCCAAGGCGCTCTGCCCATCGTCTATGCGGCCACGATGGACGTTCCGGGCAACACCTACATCGGCCCCCACCGGCTGCGCGAGAACCGTGGCTGGCCGGTCGGGGTCGGTCGCAGCCAGCGCGCCATCAACCCCGACCTGGCCAAGGCCCTCTGGGCGAAGTCCGAGGAGCTCGGGGGAGTGGCGTTCCCGTTCTGAGGCGCTGGCGGAGCTGGGCCGACGTCAGTCGACGGTGACCGACACGATGTCGATCGGCGTGTTTGGAGCCCCGCCGCCAGCCGGGTTGCTGCCGTCGTCGCCGCCGGCCGCGACCTCCTCGATCACCGAGAGGTCCTCAGCGTTGACGGTGCCGAAGACGGTGTAGTCAGGAGCCAGACCGGTGTCGCCGTAGACGATGAAGAACTGCGAACCGTTGGTGTTGGGGCCGCTGTTGGCCATTGCCAGGGTGCCGGCCGGGTAGGTCTCGGCGCCCGTGAGCTCGTCAGGGAAGGCGTAGCCAGGGCCGCCGCCTGTGGTGCCAGTCGGGTCGCCGCACTGCAGCAGCTGGAAGCCGGGATCGGTGGTGATGCGCGGGCAGGGAGTCTCGTCGTAGAAGCCCTGCTCGGCCAGAGACACGAATGAACCGACCGTGCACGGTGTGGTGTCGCCGTTCAGGGTGGCGCCGAGGTCGCCAGCCGACGTCGTGATGGTGACCTCGACCTTCTCGTCGTAGGGCGCCGTGGTCGGAGGCAGCTCAACCGGACGCGCGGCCTCGCCGCTTTCGGTGTAGGAACACGTGATGCCGGTGTCGCCGGTGTCGCTCGTCTCTGAGGCGGCAGGTTCGTCGACCGCGGTGTCGGCGGGCTCGTCGTCACTGCACGCGGCGAGAGAGACGATCAGGGCGAGGGTCGCGGGCAGCACGAGGAGACGCTTCATGCCGCAGATCGTAGGCCCGGGAGTGTTGGCAGGTGGTTCTAGGGTCATCGCATGAAGCTGGGAGTGCACTACGCGAACTTCAGTCACCCCGATTGGGAGCACCGCCTGGAGGAGCGCCTGATCGACACGGCCCGGGTGGCTGATCAGGGCGGAGCGTCACTGTTCACCGTGATGGACCACTGGTTTCAGATGGAGAACTTGGGTGGTCCGGCTGAGCCGATGCTCGAGGGTTACACGACGCTCGGGTACATCGCCGCCGTCACCGAGCGAGTGCGGTTGAGCCTGCTGGTGACTGGGGTCACGTATCGGCACCCCGGCCTGCTCGCCAAGACCGTCACCACCCTCGACCGACTCTCGAAGGGGCGCTCGATGCTCGGTATCGGCGCCGCCTGGTACGACCGCGAGCACGAAGGGCTCGGCGTGCCTTTCCCGACGATGAGCGAACGATTCGAGCGCCTCGAGGAAGCACTCCAGATCTGTCTGCAGATGTGGGGCCCCGACGACGGCGGATACGCGGGTGAGCACTACCAGCTTGCGGAGGCCGTCAACGTGCCGCCGGCCTACCAGCAGCCACACCCGCCGATCTTGATCGGGGGAGCGGGGGAGAAGAAGACGCTGCGCCTGGTGGCCCAGTACGCCCAGATGTGCAACATCTTCGGTGAGTCAGCCGACGTCGTGGCCCACAAGCTCAGGGTGTTGCGTGAGCATTGTGACCGGCTCGGCACCGACTACGACGCGATCGAGAAGAGCGCCATCGTCTCCACCGACCCGCTGCCCGACGTCGACGGATTTCTGTCGTCGATGGAGGCCTACGCGGCCGTTGGCGTGGAGACGATCACCATGATGCCGCCCACCGGTGATCCGGTCGGCTGGACCACCGAGGTGTGCGAACGGGTGCTCCCGCGCCTGAGCGACATTGCCGGTTGACTCGGTAGTTGACATAATGTCCGTTATCGGCGATCTATCCGATGAACTATCGGGGGCGGGTTTCGAGGCTCGCTCCGCTCGCACCTCAACCGCCGGTGGTGCTGGTGGTCGAGCAGCGAGCGCCAGCGAGCGTCGTCGAGACCTGGTGAGTCGAGTGACGTGGTCGTGTGGACTGCGGGGGTCTCGACGACGCCGCCGCTCGTGCCTCGCAACGCCTGCTCGACCTCCGAGGGGCTGGCCGGTGGTTGAGGTGCGAGGAGCGCCAGCGACGAGCCTCGAAACCCTGGACTCCTCACGTTCGGCAGGGCACGAGTGCCGTCGGCGCTAGCGGTCGTCCACGCCTCGGGCCCCGCCAGCCGGGCGCACCATCCCCGACTCGTACGCCAGGACGACGGCCTGCACCCGATCGCGGACTCCGAGCTTCATCAGGACGCGGGCGACGTGGGTCTTGACCGTGTTCTCGGACACGAAGAGCTCAGCGCCGATCTCGGTGTTGGAGAGTCCGCGGGCGACCAGCCTCAACACCTCCTGCTCGCGCTCAGTGAGACCCGACAGGTCGACCGACGGTCGGGGAGACCGAGACGCGAACTCCTCGATCAGCCTCCGCGTGACCGAGGGGGCGAACAGCGAGCCGCCCTCGGCGACCACCCGGATGGCAGTCGTGAGCCGCTCCTCGGGGGCATCCTTGAGGAGGAACCCGCTCGCCCCGGCCCGCAGCGCGTCGTACACGACCTCGTCGAGGTCGAAGGTCGTGAGCACGAGAACCCGCGGTGCGTCCGCCTGGGCGGTCACCTCACGCGTGGCCCCGATGCCGTCGAGCTCGGGCATGCGAACGTCCATCAGCACGACATCGGGAGAGTGCTGCTTGCAGAGGGCGATGGCGGCCCGACCGTCCTCGGCCTCGCCGACCACCTCGATGTCCGGCTCGGTGGAGAGGATCATCCGAAGCCCGGCCCGGACCAGCGGCTGGTCGTCGGCGAGCAGCACCCGGATCGGCTCGCTCATGCGTCCTCCAGGGCGTACGGGAGC
>JBAUWM010000184.1:0-1680 GCA_049583775.1 Nocardioides sp. | reverse complement strand
GCAATCGTGCGCGATGGCTGTCTGCTTGCTTGTCGGCGAACCGCACCCGCGGCGACCGCGGGGCGGTGGGAGCTCCCTGGAGGCAAGGTCGAGGCCGACGAGTCACCCGAGGCGGCGCTGGCGCGTGAGATCGCCGAAGAGCGGGTTGGCGATCACGGTTGGGCAGTGGCTCGACGGCAGCTCGCCCATCGGCGAGACCCACGTGCTCACGGTCGCCGTGGCCGAGGCTGCCGCCGGCGAGCCGCGACCGACCGAGCACGACGAACTGCGGTGGCTGAGCGCTCACGAGCTCGACGACGTCGACTGGCTCGAGCCAGATCGTCCATTCTTGCCCCAGCTCCGCGAGATACTCACCCCATGAGCCGGGGCATCTTCTTCGACGAAGCCGACGCGCACACCGTAGCTGCCCAGCTCGTGTCACAGGGATATGAGGCCACGGTGCACCGCGAGCGCCTCGCCGGCGAGGACGACGACGAAGACCATCCCTGGGCAGTCGTCACCGACGCCCCCGACATCGTGCTCGAACTGCTCGTCGACGACCATGACGGCTGGTTCGACGCCGAGGAAGGCCCGCCGGCCCCCTCTGCGCCGCTCGTCCTGCCCACCGCCCCGCGCCGCCTCAAGGGAGCCCCGGGGGAGCGGTGAGCTAGAGACGATTCGCGGCCGCACGATCGTCTCTAGGCCACCGCTCGCGCGGGCTGCGGCTTCGGCCCGGCCGCGCGACTCACCGAGTGCCACAGAAGCGGCCAGAGCTCGCAGAACACCGGCGGTCGACCCTGATAGCCACCCGCCACCAGCAAAGAGTGAATGTGTCGCACCAAGCGCTGCGGACGCCGCAGCATCTCCGTCGTCACCTGGCAGTACTCGAGGCCGCTGCGCCGAAACTGCGAATATCGGTCGAGGTCGAGCAGGTACTGCGTGCGATCCGTCTGGTGATGAACGCCTTCATATTCGATGATCAGACCGAACTGCCGGTAGACGAGGTCGCCGTGGATGACGAGTCCCGAGAGCAGCTCGACAGGCGCGTTCAGGTCGGGCGCCGGCAGGCCGCTGAACCGAAGCAGCGCAGAGGTCTCCGACTCCTTGAGCGAGCGCGACCCGAGGGAGAGGTGTGGTAACAGCCACGCTGCCTCGTGGGCACCAGATCGCCACGGCTGGTCGATCACAAAAGCGCCCAGTTCCTCCAGCGTCATGTGGCACTGAGTGAGCAGCCAGTCGCCGACCTTGATCGCATCGATCACTCGCGCCAACGCGCAGTAGGCGACGAACGCCCCGTAGGGGGAGACACCGACGACGTCGGTCGGCGGCAGGCGCTTGGTGCGGTGCAGAAAGATGCCGTCGAGGGCGATGTGGTGATCACGCGGCACCACGAAGCGCACTGGCAGGCGCGGCCCGAAGTCCAGGCCGGTTGCCTGGATGCGCGTGATGCCCGTCATCCTGGCATCGGCTGGCAGCGCGAGTTGTGCGGCTCGGATCTGGTGGCCGTGCGACAGCTCGAGCTCGTGCCAGCGCCATACCCCGGGGTGCACGCGGGTGAAGCGACTGCCTTTCAAGACGTACTTCGGTACGCCGAGCTTCAGCGCCTGCGCTGGCGTGAACGGTTGAACCTTCAGAGCATCCGGAATCGCGCGCACCGGCCCAGCCAAAGGCCGTCCGCAGCTGATGCGCCTGTTCCGTAAC
>JBAUWM010000183.1:0-7505 GCA_049583775.1 Nocardioides sp. | reverse complement strand
GTCTCCGCGCGCTGGTAGGCCGCCAGCGCCGCCGAGGGAATGTCGGTGGGATCGGGCCGGTCGCCCAGGCCCGCCACCGCGGTGCCCGAGGCCACGCGCGCCGAGAGTGGCGCGGTCAATGCCCCGGGTAGAGCCACCGTGCTGGGGACCGAGGCAACCGGAGCAAGCGGGCCCAGCGGCGAGGTGAGCGGATCGGCCACCGGTTGAACAGGTGAGCTCGGCGCCGTCGTCAGCACCGAGGAGGCAACGCCTCCGTGGGTGGTCCACGCGGCCGACACCAGCACGAGCGGGATAACACGCAGCGCTCGACGGCGGCGTGGAGTAAGCAAAGCAACCCGAGTGTCACCCACGTCACCATTAGAACAGGGTCGAGCAACCCCGCCCAGAGACGCCCGAGAGTTTCGGCGAACTGTCAGCCAACGTTCAGGCTGGCTGGCGACTCACAGCGGCCAGGTGACGCCGGTGCGTTCCTCGGAGATGGTCCACAGCCGAGCCGCGGCATCGTGGTCGTGCGCCTGTGCGGAGCGCTTGTTGGAGCCTGGCGCGCCGCGCAGGCCCTGGAAGCCAGTCGGTCCGATGTAGCTGGCAGGCGGCAGCTCGGCGACGACGGCGTGCACCGTGGGCCGGGAGCCGAACTCGGCACTGGTGGCGATCACCTTGTTGCTCAGCCACATCACCTTGTTCATCAGCGGGTTGGCGTGGTGCGACTGCAGATTGGTGGCCGAGTAGCCGGGGTGACAAGCGTGCGCGACCACCGGGTTCCCGGCTGCGGCGAGTCGCCGTTGCAGCTCAGCGGTGAAGAGCAGGTTGGCCAGTTTCGACTGTTGGTAGGCGCGAGTGGGCTTGTAGGTGCCGTCGAGGTCGAGGTTGTCGAAGTCGACCTGAGGCCCGTTGTGCAGCCCCGACGACACGGTCACCACGCGGCCGGTCACCCGCGGCAGCAACAGGTTCGTCAGGGCGAAGTGGCCGAAGTGGTTGGTTCCCAGCTGCCGTTCGAACCCGTCGACCGTGCGCCCCTCAGCCACCATCATGATCCCCGCGTTGTTCACGAGCGCCGTGATCGGCTGGTCCCACGCCGAAGCGAACGCGCGCACCGAGGCGAGGTCGGCCAGGTCGAGCGCGCGCACCTCGGTCGAGCCGGCGATCTTCGCCGCGGCGGCCTGCCCCTTCACGACGTCCCGGACAGCGAGGACGACGTGACCGCCAGCGGTTGCCAGCTTCTGTGCGGCTTCGAAGCCGATGCCGGAGTTCGCTCCGGTGACGATGTAGGTGTTGCCGGTGAGGTCGGGCAGCCCAGGAACGCTCATGCCCCGGACGCTAGCGGGCGCCGGTGGGCGCTCAGATGACTGACCGGAACTTCACGGTGCCCTTGGCCAGGCGGAGCCCGGGGATCCCGGAGTGCTTCTGGGCAAAGGCCAGCTCGGAGGCGAGGTCGCCGATGTTGTTCGAGAGCGGCAGCGGCGTCAGCACCACGGTGGACAGCACGCCGACCGCCTTGCCCCCTGCGCTCATGAAGCCTGATCCGGAGTCACCGGGCACACCGGGGGTAAGGCTGTAGAGCGAGTGCGACCACCCTGCGTCGACCGCGACGTCGCCGAAACCGAACCCGAACTTGGGCGAGAGCGCCGTGAGCCCGCCGCGCAGGCTCGAGTTGCCATAGCTGAACAGCCGGTCGCCGGAGCTCACACCGTTGGTGTCGAGGCCGCTGGGGCCGCCGAAGAAGGGAACCGAGGGGTTGACCTTGTTCACGTCGCGTGCGCCCACCTTCACGAGGGCGAAATCGTTGTACTCGCACGTGGGGCCATCGGTGGTGCCGATCTCGTTCATCGTGTGCCAGGCCGAGTAGGCCAAGGTACCCCCGCCGAGGCGTGTGCCTCCGACCACCGGGCTGCCGCCGCGCACGAACGACACCGGGGTGTCGAGCGGGAGCGAGGTGGTTGAGCAGCCGTTGGTGTCGGACGCCCCGCCGGTGCCAGCGCAGTGCGCGGCGTACCCCAGGTAGACACCGCCAACTGCGTCGGTGAACACGAAGTTGGTCGTGCACTGCGAGCCGTCGGTGTAGGCCATCACACCGGGCGTGATCGTGGCCTGGGGGGCTGGGGTCCAGACGTTGACGCGCGCCGAGGGCCGCGGCTTCGGCTTGTTCGCTGGTCGCGCATCGGCGCTGACCTGCGTGCCGAGCGGGATCGCGAGAACAGCAAGCGACGCGACGGCGGCGAGCACCCGACGTGCCGAGCGACGCGATGGACCAACGAACATGAGACCTCCTGGGACTGGCTGCTCAACGAGTCACCGTGGCGGTTGGTCACGGTCCCGGCGCCATCAATCGATCCAGACCAGTCGCCAGATCAGTCGCCAGATCAGTCGTCGCGGTGCCGTCCAGTCGCCCGAGCACGTTGCGGGGTGGTGGCGATCGCACGTTCGACCTCGTCTGCGGTGGCGCCGATCCGCGATGCAGCGCCGGCCAGCCCCTCGGCGTCGACGAGCCGCACGAGGGTCTCGTGCCGACGGACCTCGAAGACGGCGCGCAGTTGGTCGAGTGCTTCTCGCACGTCAGCCAACACCTCGGCGCGCAGGTGAACCGGCGTCGCCACCAGGCGTCGATCGACGCTCCGGATGGCGCGCTCGAGGTCTGCCACGGCGTCGCGGTCCACGTGATCGATTGTGTCGGCACACCCCTCCCACGGGGAGGGGTTTAGTCAGCCGTCTCATTCCCCCGCAACCCACCGGCCACGCCCGCCACTCCCAGCCCACCCGCCACGCTTGGGCGCGGCCCGCTAGTCGCGGAACAGCTCACGAACGAACGGCACGGAGTCAGGCAGCGACATGGCCATCGTCGAGTTGTGCGTGCCGGGATAGCTGCGGAAGGTGACGTCAGCTCCACCGGCGGTCAGCACCGCCGCGTAGGCGGCGGTGGTCTCCATCGGAACGTCGGTGTCAAGCAGCCCGTTCGCCATGAAGATCGGCTGCTCGAACGACGTCTCGGGCATGCCCATGTACTCACGGGCCGTCTGCACGAACCCGGGCAAGGATGCGAGCGGCCGGCTGAAGAGCTGGCCGATGGCCGTGCCGGTCACCTCCTCCTCCATGTCGTGACCGCACAAGCGTTCGGCGGCGTCGAGCAGCCGCGCCCCGGTGCCGGTCATGGCGCTGTCGATGTCGAGCTCGGGGTGGGCGAACCGCATGCCGGCCAGGATGTAGAGCAGATAGGTGGTCAGCGCTGGGCTGGCGTCGACGGGCAGCACGCCCGGCCCCGCCGCCGACACGAGCAGCTCGATGTAGGCCGGGGTGCCGGTGCCGACCCCACCACGGAAGTCGAGGCCCGGCCCACCGAATTCAGTGGCAAAGCTGGCGGTGGCGATCGCTGCTCCGCCACCTTGCGACTGTCCGATGACAACCCACTTCTTCGCCAGCCGGTCACCCGCCGGAAGCCGCGAACGGGAGAACGCCTGGGCGGCCCTGACCATGTCCACGACGTTGTGCGCGGTCGTGCGAGCGTCGAGATAGGCGTGCTTCCCCGGCGTCCCGAGCCCGGCGTAGTCACTGGCAACGATCGCGTATCCCTGGTTCATCCAGGTGCGCAGGTAGTGCCAATCTCGCTGCGGGAGAGCCGGGCCGATCCGCGACGGGGCGCACGCGTCGGCCAGACCAGAAGTGCCGTGGGCCCATGACATGACCGGCCAGCCTCCTCGGGGGGCTCGTCCCTTCGGAAGCATGACCGTGCCGGTGCTCGTCGTCGGCTTCCCAAAGGCGTCGGTCGTCGCGTAGGTGAGCTTGAATGCGCGGCGCGTCGAGCCAGGAATCCAGATGCTTCGCTTCAGCGTTCCGACGCTCAGCACCGCGCCAGCACGTTCGTCTTTGCCAGGGCTGGCACCTGCGTGCGTGGCCGGCGCCTGGCCGAGCACCGCCGTGCCGAGCAAGGCCGTGCTGGCGACGCCAGCGATGAGCGAGCGCCAGGACGTGCGGAGGAGTGAGGTCACGACACTCCAACGGCGCCGACCCCGCTGGCGTTACGGGAGTCCGGAGTCTTACGAGTCGGTGACAACCCACGTTCGGGTGGTCACGCCCGTCGCTGGTTCGGTCAGGGTGAATACATGACCTCGGATTCCGAGTCCTTAGCGCGACGCTTTGACGCAGTCCGCGCGCACACCGAGACGCTGGCGGCGCCGCTCTCCCCAGAGGACCAGACGGTCCAGTCGATGCCGGACGTGTCGCCCACGAAATGGCATCGCGCGCACGTCACCTGGTTCTTCGAGACGTTCGTGCTGGCGGAGCACGAGAGCGGCTTCGCGCCTTTCCAAGATCAGTATTGGTTCCTGTTCAACAGCTACTACGAGACGCTCGGTCCCCGCTTCTCGCGAGCAGACCGCGGCGTCATCACTCGACCCGGAGCCCACGACGTCGGCGTCTATCGGAGCAACGTCGACGACCGGATGCGCGACCTCGTCGCCGGGCTCGACGACGGCACCCTCGAGAAGCTCGCGCCAACCATCGAACTCGGGTTCCACCACGAGCAGCAGCACCAAGAGCTGCTGCTGATGGACATCAAGCACGTGCTCTCGCGCAACCCGCTGCAGCCCGTCTACGCCGGGACTCCCAGCCCGCACTGCGAACCCGACAGCCTGGGCTGGCTGGAGGTCGACGGCGGACTGGTCGAGGTGGGCCATCACGGCGAGGACTTCAGCTTTGACAACGAGCAGCCACGCCACCAGCAATGGCTCGAGCCCTATCGCCTGGCCGATCGCCTGGTCACCAACGCCGAGTGGCTCGAGTTCATGGCCGACGGGGGCTACCAACGTCACGAACTGTGGCTCTCCGACGGCTGGGGCCGGATCGCAGCCGATGAATGGCGCGCCCCGTTCTACTGGAGCGAGCACGACGGTGTGTGGTTCGAACACACGTTGCACGGCACCTGGCCGGTCAACCCCGGCCTCCCGGTCAGCCACGTGAGCTTCTACGAGGCCGAGGCATTCGCCACCTGGTCCGGGAAGCGGCTGCCCAGCGAGGCCGAGTGGGAGCACGCCGTGGTCTCCGACGGTCAGGCCGACGGCGGCAACGCTGAGCTGCCGACTGCGTACCATCCGCAGGCCGCGGCCCCCGCACCTGTGGGCAGTCGGCTGCGCCAGGTCTACGGCGACTGCTGGGAGTGGACGTCGTCTGCCTACCACCCCTATCCGGGATTCCATCCGCCCGCCGGAGCAATCGGTGAGTACAACGGCAAGTTCATGTCGAACCAGATGGTGCTGCGTGGCGGTTGCGCCTTGACCTCACCCGGTCACGCCCGCGCTACCTATCGGAACTTCTTCCCGCACGCGGCCAGATGGGCGCTCTCCGGAGTGCGCCTGGCCGATGGAGGGGCTCCCCGATGACTGCTCCGGCTCCCAAGGTGTCGGTGCTGTTGGACGCCGACTGGGCATCCGGCAGCCTGGTCGACGACGTCCGTCGCGGCTTGGGCAGCCAGCCCCGCACCCTTCCGCCCAAGTGGCTCTACGACGACGAGGGCTCGCGCCTCTTCGACGAGATCACCCGGTTGGCCGACTACTACCCGACTGAGGCCGAACGGGCGATCCTCGTCGAGCACGCGGCCGACATCGTCGCCGCCTGTGACGCCACGACGTTCGTCGAGCTCGGCAGCGGCACCAGCGACAAGACCCGCCTGCTGCTCGATGCCTTCAACGACACCGGTCGGCTTCGCCGCTTCGTGCCGGTCGACGTGGCTGAGGGCACCCTGCGCGCGGCCGCCGCGATGCTCGACGAGCGCTACCCCGACGTCGCGATCGAAGCCGTCGTCGGAGACTTCACCCTGCACCTGGGTCAGCTTCCGGGGGGTGATCGCCGATTGGTGGCCTTCCTCGGCGGCACGATCGGCAACCTCTACGTCGAGGAGCGGGGTGCCTTCCTCGGCGCCCTGGGCGACTCACTCGAACCCGGCGACTGGGTGCTGCTCGGAACCGACCTCGTGAAGAGCAGCGATCGCGTGATCGCCGCCTACAACGACCCCACCGGCGTGACCGCGGCCTTCGTCACCAACTCCTTGGCGGTGCTCAACCGTGAGCTCGGCGCCGACTTCGACCTCGACGGTTTCAGCTACGTGCCGTTCTGGGACCCGCACATGGAGCGCATGGATCTGCGGCTGCGGGCCGAGATGCCCCAGCACGTGGAGATTCCCGGCGCCGGGTTGAGCCTCGACCTCGCCAGCGGCGAGGAGATCCACGTCGAGATCTCCACGAAATTCCGCCCCGCCGGCATCCGTGACGAGTTGGCCGCCGCCGGGTTCGACGTCACGCAGTACTGGACCGACCCGGCAGCAGACTTCGCGCTCACCTTGGCGCGGCGGCTCTAGCCTGCTTCAACTCCGCCTAACTCGTGGTGCGCTGCCTCCCCGGCCGCATCGTCGCGACCCGCCAGCGCGAACAGCTCGGTCTCGACCGACCGCCCCTTGAGCGGAATGCTCCCGCGCGCGACCAGTGGCTGCGCTCGCACGAGCGCCGAGCGTGTGGCGGCAGTGATGAGCACGTCGTCGCCGGTCTCGCGAGTGGCGGCTTCCACCCGCGAGGCCACGTTGACGGCGTCCCCGATGACGCTGAAGTTCAAGCGTCCGGCACCGCCGAGGGGTCCAGCCACCACGCTGCCACTGTTCACGCCGACACCGACTCGCAGACCGCTGTCGCCGAGCGCGACAGCGTCAACGATCATTCGCGCCGCGTCGACGGCCCGGTCGGCATGGTCGGGGAGGAACTCGGGAGCCCCGAACACCGCTAAGACCCCGTCGCCCAAGAACTTGTCGACGTGACCGCCGTGCGCCTCGATGACCGGGACGATCTCCGAGAAGAGTCCGTTGAGGGTCGCGATCACCTCCGTCGCAGCCGCCTGCTCGGCGTAGGCGGTGAAGCCGCGGACGTCGCAGAAGAGGAGCGACACGTCAACCTCGATCCCCTCCTGGGGGAACCGGCCCGAGAGGATCAGCCCGACGACCTCCTTGTCGACGTAGGTCGAAAACGCGTCGCGTAGCTCTTCGCGCTCGGCCAGGCCGCTCGCCATCCGGTTGAAGTCGAGCGCCAATTCGCCCAGCTCGTCGCTGCTCAGCACGGCAGCACGCGCACCGTAGTCGCCGGCCCGCACCTGAGCGAGCTGCGTGCGCACGTCATCGATCGGGTCGGTGATCGAGCTCGCGAGAAGGACGGTCAGCTCGTGAGAGAGCAGCAGCCCGACCACGAGCGCGACGACCACTGCGAGGGTCAGCTGGTCGGCGCCGCCCCCTCCGTCGACGAGACCGACGACGGCGATGCCAGCGCACGTGGTGTAGGCCGGAATCGAGATCCGCAGCCGCTTCGCGACGGGCAGCCCGCGTGCCTCAAAGGTGAAGTCGTCGGGCAGCTCGGCAGCGATCTCCTCGATCAGTGGACGGGCCAGCAGCTCGCCGATCGAGTAGCTCAGCACGGTGGCGTAGACGGCGGGGATCAGGCTCGCCAGCATCATGGCTGCGACGTCGACCGGTTCTAGGT
>JBAUWM010000182.1:0-9334 GCA_049583775.1 Nocardioides sp. | reverse complement strand
CGCGAACGATGAATCACCCGCCATCGCGCCGGTGCCGGTCAGGTCGGCAGTCAGACGCGTGTGGTGCGTGGCCGCGTACTGGTTGGCGTCGCGCAACACCTGAAACGCCTCGGTGTAGCCCACACCGTCGAGATCGAGCCGAGTCACCCGACCACCTTCACCCGCAGAACGCGCGTGAAGGTCGGCTGGCCCGAATCTGTGGAGAACTCCCCACTCCCGCGGAAGGCGTCAGGAGTCGAAGCCGAGGCCGACCTTGTCGAGGCCGCGTAGCCAGAGGTTTCGCTTACCGGCGTTGCGATCGGCGCGGTCGAGGGACCAGCGGGTGAGGTTGATGCCCACCGAGCGGGCGGGCTCGGGCGGGAACGGCACCGGCTTCTCGCGGACCATCTGCAGCGCGGTGCGTTCGGTCTCCTTCCCGGCCAACAGATCGAGGACGACGTCAGCGCCGAACCTCGTGGCTGCGACGCCGAGACCGGTGTAGCCGAGCGCGTAGCCCACGCGACCGCTGAGCGCGGTCCCGTAGAACGCCGTGAACCGCGAGCAGGTGTCGATCACGCCGCCCCAGCGGTGCGAGAAGCGGAGCCCCTCGAGTTGAGGGAACGTCTCGAAGAATTGGGCAGCGAGCAGCCCGTGGGTGCGGTCGGATTGCTCGAGCGCTCGGTCGACCTTGGAGCCGTAGTAGTAGACCGCGTCGTAGCCGCCCCACAGGATCCGACCGTCCCGCGTCTGCCGGTAGTAGTGGAACTGGTTCGCGCTGTCGCCCACGCCCTCGCGACCGGTCCAGCCGATCGCCGCCCGCTGCTCGCTCGAGAGCGGCTCGGTCATCAAGACGTAGTCGTACACCGGCACCGACATCAACCGGAGGCGGCGCAGAAGAGGCGGGAACGCGTTGGTGCACAGGGCCACGTGCGGCGCGCGCGCTACCCCGTCCGGTGTCACGACCTCCGCACGGGCACCGGACGAAGAGAGAGACCGCACCCACGTGCCCTCATGAATCACGACGCCGGCGTCCAGACAGGCTTGGCGCAAGCCCCAGGCCAACCGCGCGGGTTCGACCAAGGCGGTGCCGGTCGGATCCCGGAGCCCGGCCATGAATGTGGGTGACCCGACCAGCGCTCGGACGGCGGGGCCGTCGAGCAGCTCGATCTGATGACCGGCCTTGCGCATCGCGCAACCGAGCTGGCGCAGCTCGGCGATCTGGTGCGGCTCGGACGCCACCGAGAGTTCGCCGGTCTCCTCCCAGTTGCAGTCGATCTGGTGCCGGGCGATCGTCTCGCCGATAGCGCGCAGGTTGTCGGCGCCGAGCGCATCCAACTGCGCCAACTCGTCGGGCCAGCGTTCAAGCCCGTTGCCGAACCCGTGAGTGAGGGATGCGGACGCGAAGCCTCCGTTGCGTCCGCTCGCCTCGTTGCCGCACCGGCCAGCCTCGAGCAGCACCACGCGGCGGCCAGGCTCGCGCTCGACGGCTCGCAGGGCGGTCCACAGACCGCCGTACCCGCCACCGACCACGATCAGGTCGGCGTCGATCGTGCCGCTCAGCCCCGGCAACTGTTCGGGCCGAGCTTCGTCGTCCAACCAGAAGACCCCCGGCCTGGCCGCAGCGAGGGCGGTGGTGGCCCACCTCGTCGAATCGCTCACACGGTGACGCGGCGCCGGCGGCTCCGCACCTCCCCGGCGAGCACGACCGAGATGGACAAGATGATCATCACGGTGCCGATCACATTGATCTGCATGGGCACCGAGCGCCGGCTGACGCCCCACACGTACATCGGGAACGTCGTGGTGTTGCCGGAGTTGAGGTTCGTGATGATGAAGTCATCGAATGAGAGCGAGAAGCTCAACAGCGCTGCACCGAGGATGCCTGGGAAAACCAGCGGGAAGGTCACCTTCCAGAAGGTCTGGGACGGCGTCGCATACAGGTCCATCGCGGCCTGCTCGAGCGTGTCGTTCATCCCGGCCAACCGCGCCCGCACGGTGACGACCACGAACGACAAGCAGAACATGATGTGGGCGATGAGGATGGTCCAGAAGCCCAACTGACCAGCAAAGCCCGCCGCCACGAACATGGCGAGCAGCGAGGAGCCGAGCACGATCTCCGGTGCCGCCATCGGCAGGAAGATCAGCAAGTTGCTGGCCGAGCGGCCACGGAACTCATGGCGCACCATGGCAAACGCAGCCAGCGTTCCGAGGATCGTCGCGGCGAGCGTGGCGAGCAGCCCGATCTGAATGCTGCGACCCAAGGCCTCGCACATCGACGGGTCAGCACAGGGGTTTCGCCAGTTGTCGAGGGTGAATCCCTTGAATTGGTAGACCTTTGACTGCTCGCTCGTGGGTTTGTTGAAGCTCATCAGGACGACGACCGCGATCGGCACGAACGTGTAGGCGAGGACAATGAGCCCGAGGATCAGGACGACGTGCTGGCGCAGCCAGGCGATCGGGTTCGCCATCACAGCAGCTCCTCGGTGCCAGCTCGGCGCACGTAAACGAGCACCAGCCCCAAGATCATCGTCATCAGGATCACCGAGAGCGCACCCGCCGCCGGATAGTCGTTGGCGTCGGTGAACAGGCTCTGGATGACGCCACCGATCATGCGGGTGTTGGTGTTGCCCAGCAGTTCGGCGTTGATGAAGTCGCCCACGGCGGGGATGAACGTGAGCAGCGTTCCTGAGACGACACCCGGCAGCGAGAGCGGCCACGTCACCTTGAAGAAGCCGGTGATCGGGTTGGCGTACAGGTCGTTCGACGCCTCGATGAGCCGATAGTCGATCTTGTCGAGGCTGGCGAAGAGCGGCAACACCATGAAGGGCAAGAAGTTGTAGGTGAGCCCCGCGACGACCGCGACCGGGGTGGCCAGCAGTCGTCCGTCGTCGCCGAGAACCTGGAGGAACTGCAAGGTGTTCACGATGAAGCCGTCATCGGCGAGCAGCAGCTTCCACGACAGGGTCCGTACCAAGAAGCTGGTGAAGAAGGGCGCCACCACCAGCACCAGCATCAACGTCTTCCATCGTCCCGCCTTGAACGCGATGGCGTAAGCCAGCACGTAGCCGAGCACGAGGCAGAAGGCGGTGGCGATGCCTCCGTAGAGAAGCGAGCGCAGCATCGGCTGCCAGTAGTCGCTGATCGCGTCGGTGAAGTTGCCGAACGCGTAGGACATCTCGTAGCCGCGGAAGTCCGAACCCGACGGGTCGTACAGGCTCGTGCCGATCAGGGAGTAGAACGGGAACGCGAAGAAGAGGAGCAGCCACAGGGCACCAGGAAGGATGAGCAGGTAACCGGTGCGACCACGCTTGCGCGTCATCGAATCAGCCATCTTTGTCAACCTTCTGCGCCCCCGCGTTGGCGTCCTGGCTCTGGTCGAGCAAGAAGGCGTACTCCGGCCGCCACGACAACTCCACCGACTCGCCGGAGCGGTACATGCGGGTGCGCCCGGTGTTCTGCTGGAAGACCTGCAACTCCTGACCCCAGGGCATGCGCACCAGGTAGGCCGTGGAGACGCCGACGAAGCTCACGTCGGTGATCACGCCGCCGGGGATCGTGTTGCCGGGCGCGTCCAGCTGTTCACCGGGTTCGCCGATCAGCACCTTCTCCGGGCGGATGCCGACCCATCCTGCAGTGCCATCTGTGTGAACGCGCACCGTCGGCACCGACACGTGGATTCCGTGCATGTCGACGGTGACCAGGTCAGCGTCGCGGGCGGTCACGGTGCCGGCGATCAGGTTCGACTGGCCGAGGAAGTTCGCAACGAACGTCGAGCGCGGGTTCTCGTAGAGCTCTGCGGGTGCGCCCATCTGCTCGATGACGCCTTGGTTCATCACCGCGACCGTGTCGGCCATGGTCATGGCCTCTTCCTGGTCATGGGTGACGTGGATGAACGTCAGGCCGACCTCGGTCTGGATCCGCTTGAGCTCGATCTGCATCGAGCGGCGCAACTTGAGGTCGAGAGCGCCGAGCGGCTCGTCGAGCAGCAGCACCTCGGGCTTGTTGATCAACGCGCGAGCCAGGGCCACCCGCTGCTGCTGGCCACCGGACAATTGCGCCGGCTTCTTGCGGGCCTGGCTGGTGAGCTCGACCAGGTCGAGCATCGCGGTCACCTGCGCCTCGACCTCGCGCTGCTTGCGCCGTCGCAACCCGAACGCGACGTTCTCGAAGATGTCGAGGTGCGGAAACAACGCGTAGTTCTGGAAGACCGTGTTGACCGGGCGCTGGTAGGGCCGCGACGCCGTGATGTCGGTTCCCGACAACGTGATCGTGCCGCTGGTTGGCGACTCCAAGCCGGCCACCATCCGCAACGTCGTGGTCTTGCCGCAGCCAGAAGGACCAAGGAGGGCAAAGAACGAACCGCGGGGCACGTCGAGGTCGAGGGAGTCGACCGCCGTGAAGGTGGCGAACTCCTTGGTCAGAGCGCGTAGACGCAGTCCGTCGTCGCCGCCGTCACCCGCTACTGCGCCGTCGGCCTGCTCAGCACTCCCCCGCTCAACCGCCTGTGACATTGGCCCAGTCCCTCTCGTATTGGATCGACTGCCGGTCGTCGAGCGGCATGAAGTCGAACGTGCCAGCGAGCGTGTCCTCGTCGGGAAAGATCAGCTGGTTGTCGACGAGCGACGGATCGACCTTCTCCATCTCGGCCCGCGCTCCGTCGACGGGACAGATGTAGTTGACCCAGGCGGCGAGCTTGGCGGCCACCTCGGGCTCGTAGTAATAGTCGATCCAGGCTTCGGCGTTGGCCTGGTGCGTCGCCTTGTTGGGCACCAACATGTTGTCGCTCCAGAGTGCGAGCCCCTCTTCGGGCACGACCCACTTGATGTCCGGGTTGTCGAGAGTCGCCTGGATGACGTCACCCGACCACGCCTCGCAAGCAAGCACGTTTCCGGCCGCGAGGTCAGTGAGGTAGTCGTTGCCTGAGAAGGCCCGGATCTGCCCGTCCGTCACGACCTGACGCAGATTCTCGATCGCGTTCTCCCACTGCGTGGGGGTGAAGTCGTCGGGGTCGGCGCCTTGCGTCTTGAGGACGAACGCCATCGTGTCGCGCATCTCGGTGAGGAGCGTGACCCGACCCTTCAGATCGGCTCGGGTGAGCAGCTCGGAGAACGACCGCACCTCACCGACCTTGGCCGAGTTGTACGCGATTCCCGTCAGGCCGCTCTGCCACGGGGCGTGGTAGGTCAGGTCCTTGTCCCACTGGCGGTTCCGCAGGGGTGCGATCAAGTTCGCGTGAAGGTTGGGCACCCTGGCGGCATCGAGGGGCTGGATCCAGCCGAGCGAGATCATCCGAGCTGCCATCCAGTCGGTCAGCACGATCATGTCGCGCTCGATGGGCTCGCAGGCGCCCAGCTGGTTGCGCACCTTCGCGTAGAACTCGGCGTTGTCGTTGACGTCGTCGGTGTAGCTCACCTCGATGCCGGTGCGGCGCTGGAACTCCTGGAGCGTCGAGGTCTCCTTCTTGCGCGGATCGATGTAGCCGGTCCAGTTGGAGATCACGAAGGCGTTGTCGCTGGACGACACGTCGCGAGCCAGGCACGCAGCCGGATCTTGCTGCGCACCCTCGGCGCTGAAGAACGGCAGCTGCAGAGCCGCTCCGCCGAGACCTAGCGCTGCAACGGCGCCGCCGCTTTGCAGCAGGCGACGACGGGACACACCACCGCGGCCGCTCGTTGTCGCCGTCATCCGACTCCGCTCCCGCACGCTCGACTGCTTCGGTCATCGGATCGTGCCACCGCGATCGCGATTTCGACAAGGGATCCGTCGAGATGAAACACGCCTGCAACGAAATCCATCGTTTTGGGCGCCCTCGAGGATGCATCGCAAGCCACGGTGCCGTACCTTGCCGGCATGAGCCGCAAGCCGACCGCAGCCCATCTCGACGACGTCTCGAAAGAGATCATCGAGCAGCTGCAGCAAGACGGCCGTCGCTCCTACGCCGCCATCGGCAAGGTGGTCGGTCTCTCCGAGGCTGCGGTGCGCCAACGGGTGCAGAAGATCATTGATTCCGGGGTCATGCAGATCGTGGCGGTCACCGATCCGATGCAGCTCGGCTTCGCCCGCCAGGCCATGGTCGGCATCAAGGCCAGCGGCCCGCTCGAGCCGGTGGCCGACGCCCTCGCCGAGCTCGAGGAGGTCGACTACGTGGTGATCACGGCTGGGTCATACGACCTGCTGGTCGAGGTGGTGTGCGAGAGCGACGACCACCTGCTAGACCTCATCTCCGGCAAGATCCGCGCAGTTCCAGGCGTGGTCGCGACCGAGACCTTCATGTATCTCCAGCTGCGCAAGCAGAGCTACTCGTGGGGTGTGCGCTGAGCCTGTCTCTGTGGCACGACACCCTCGGAGACGACGTCCGGGCACGGCCGCCCCTGCCGGGCGACACAGATGCTGACGTCGTGGTGGTGGGCGCGGGCTTCACCGGCCTCTGGACCGCCTACTACCTCGCGACTCTCGACCCGAGTCTTCGTATTGCTGTGCTCGAGGCCGAGACAGCTGGCTTCGGAGCTTCCGGACGCAACGGCGGCTGGTGCTCGGCGCTCTTCCCGGCTTCCCTCGACAGCGTCGCCGCTCGCTCTTCGCGCGCAGCAGCATTGGCCCTGCACGAGCACATGAGGGGCTCGATCGCCGAGGTCGAGCGTGTGTGTGCCGAAGAAGGCATCGACGCGCACGTGGCCCGCGGAGGCACCATCACACTGGCTCGCTCGCCGGCCCAGCTCACCCGGGCCCGGGGCGAGGTCGAACACGCCCGTTCATGGGGCCGCGACGCCGCCGAGCTCCGACTGCTGAGCGGGAACGAGACCGACGCCGTGCTCCGCGCCCGCGGCACGCTGGGGTCGACGTACACGCCGGACTGCGCGGCCATCCATCCAGCCCGTCTGGTGCGCGGACTCGCCCGCGCCGTCGAGCGTCGCGGCGTCACGATCTACGAAGGCACCCGAGCCACCGACATAGTTCAGGGCCACGTCACGACCAGCCTCGGCACCGTGCAAGCCCCACACGTGGTGGTCGCGACCGAGGGCTACACCGCGCAACTACCTCGTCGCCGCCGCGCCGTCGTGCCGGTCTACTCGCTGATCATCGCCACCGAGCCACTACCTGAAGCCGCGTGGGAGGCCATTGGCCTGCGACGCCGGGAGACCTTCACCGACCATCGGCACCTGATCATCTATGGCCAGCGCACGGCCGATGATCGCCTGGTCTTCGGCGGCCGAGGCGCGCCGTACCACTTCGGCTCGCGGGTGAGGCCAGAGTTCGACCGCGACGAGCGAGTCTTCGCCCGGCTCTACGCGACGTTGCTCGACTTGTTCCCGCACCTTGCGGGCACTCGGATCAGCCACGCCTGGGGCGGTCCGCTCGCCATCCCCCGCGACTGGATGGCCTCGGTGGCGCTCGATCGCACCAGCGGCCTGGCTCGGGCAGGCGGTTACGTCGGCGACGGCGTGAGCACGACCAATCTCGCCGGCCGCACCCTCGCCGACCTCATCATCGGTCGCGAAACCGAGCTCACCCAACTCCCGTGGGTAGGCCATCGCTCCCCCGCGTGGGAGCCGGAGCCGCTGCGCTGGCTAGGCATCAATGCTGGTCTGCGAGCGATGTCGCTCGCAGACCGTGAGGAGCGGCTGACCGGTCGTCCCAGCCGGATAGCACGGCTCGCCGCACCGCTCCTGGGGTGAATCGACGCCAACGAAGCTGGTGGCTTAATGCGGTTGCGCCGCCTCCCGGCATGCCCGAACCTGGCTACACCGACATCGGTATACCGCCGGTGCCCGTCGATAGGAGCTGACATGTCCATGACTGTCCTCGGCCTGACCGCCGACCATCTCCTCACTGAAACGAGCACCATCACCGATGTCTACTTCGGACTTCTTCTCTGACGTCCCACCACCGAGCACTACCCACGACGAGATCGACCCGTCGTTCGTCTTCGACTTCACCGCCTACGACGAGATCGACGACTCGAGGCAACGCTGGTCGACCTTTCTCAGCGTCGAGCCACTCTCGCGCGGCCCCGAACCTCGTCCCGACTGGGTCGTCACGTCGCAGGGAGCGATCGACACCGAGCTCGGCATCCTGAAGACGGGCAAGGAGGCTGACGTCTTCCTGCTCGAGCGCGCCGACCCGCTCGACCCAGATGGCGGCGTGATCATGGCCGCCAAGCGATACCGCTCGCCGGAGCACCGCACGTTCCACCGATCGGCGTCCTACACCGAGGGGCGCTCGATGAAGCGCTCGCGCGACGTGCGTGCGCTGAAGCGCAAGAGCACTTTTGGTCGCGAAGTCGCCGCGGCCGAGTGGGCGATCTCCGAGTGGGGTGCTCTCAAACGGTTCTGGGCGCTCGGACTCCCAGTGCCCTACCCCGTGCAGATCGACGGCACCGAGATCCTGATGGAGTGGATCTGTGTGGACGGCGACAGCGCCCCACGGTTGGCCCAGACCCGGCCCGAGTCGGCACTGCTGGCGTCCTACTACGACCAGTTGCGTGACGCGCTCGTCACGATGGTGCAGGCCGGGGTGGTGCACGGCGACCTGTCGGCCTACAACATCCTGGCTGCTGGCGATCGGCTGGTCATCATCGATCTGCCGCAGATCGTCGACTTGGTGGGCAACGTCAGCGGGATGGACTTCTTGCTGCGTGACTGCACCAACATCTGCACCTGGTTCCGCCAGAAGGGACTCACGGACGCCGACGAGCATGAGCTCTTCGGCGACCTGATCGCGCACGCCTTCTGAGGCCTCCGGGCACACGGCAGTAGGTTCGGCCGGGTGAAGCGCACCCGCGGTCGAGTCGTCCACATCGAGACGCTCAGCGACCTCGATCGACGGCTCGCCGCAGGCGCGCAGATGCTTCCCGCTTGGCGCGTGCGGGGGCTAGACCTGCGCGATCGCACCGATGCGCTCCTCGAGCGCCGGGTTGCAGGTGCTTCGTTCCTCGGGTGCACGTTCGCCCCCGGTGATGCCGAACGGCTCAGCGCGGCCGGCGCCTTGGTGTTGCCCGCTGTCGACGGCTCGCCGCTCGACGTCTATCGAGGCCGGCTCTACTCGCCTACCGACCTGTACGACACCGCGGCCTACGCCGACACCTTCGACGCACGCGTCTTCTCGTGGTCGCAGCGAGTTCCCGATCGCGACGATGCACTCTCCGCAGCGTTGCACGACCACGCAATCGATGAAGCCCTGCGCACGTGGGTCGAAGGACGTCGCATCGTCGGCGTGATGGGCGGGCACGCCGCAGAGCGCGGCAGCGCCGAGTACGCCGACGCCGTTCATCTCGGTCGCGCTCTGGGCGCCGACCACGTCGTGGCCAAGGGCGGCGGTCCCGGCGCGATGGAGGCGGCCAACCTCGGCGCGCGGC
>JBAUWM010000181.1:0-2257 GCA_049583775.1 Nocardioides sp. | reverse complement strand
ACGTCGAGCCGCTGCGGCAGCAACCCCACGGGCACGGCGACATCGATCATGCCGCTCAGAGGGTCCAAGAGACCGGCGATGGTGTGCAGCAAGGTGGTCTTGCCAGCTCCGTTGGGGCCGGTGACGGCCACCCGGTCGGGCCCGTGAATGTCGAGCTCAACGGCGGCCCCGGTGCGCAAGGTGAGGCGGTTCGTCGTCAGCACCGTGCGGCCACGCGGCACGGTCGTGGTCGGCAGATCGACGCGGATCTCGCGGTCGTCTCGCAGCCGTGCCTCGGCCGCACACTGCCGCTCGCGGGCGGCTTCGAGCCGGTCGTCGTGCACGGCGCGGTACTTGGCGGCGTGCTTCTCCGAGCGGTTCTGCCAGAAGTGCTGGGCACCTTTGGGCATGTTGCTGGAGGCGGCGTTGCGCGCTCCCTGACGTTTGCGCTGGGCGATCAATCGCTCGGCTTCTTGCCGGTCGACGCGCTGGCGCCATACGTCGGCGCGGGCACTGGAGACCGCCTGCTCGGCTGAGGCTTGCTCGGCGGCCACCTGTTCGTCGTAGTCGTCGATGTTGCCGCCGTACCACCGCATCGCGCCGTCGCGCAGCTCGCCGATCCGATCGACGTGCTCGAGCAGCTCGCGGTCGTGGCTGACGACGAGCACGTGGCCGGTCCAGCCGGCCACCAGGTCGTGCAAACGAGTCCGAGCGGCGCCATCGAGGTTGTTGGTCGGCTCGTCGAGCAGCAGCACGTCCGGGCGAGCCAGCAACAGGCGGGACAGTCCGAGCTGCACCACCTCGCCGCCGGACAGCTCGCCCAGTCGCCGCCCGAGCACGTCACGGGGGAGACCGAGGCGAGCCAGCGACGCCAAGGTGCGCTCCTCGATGTCCCAGTCGTCACCGACGATGTCGAAGTCACGCTGGGCGACCGAGCCGCCCTCGATGGCTCCGAGTGCCACGAGCACCGGGTCGATCCCGAGGAAGGCGGGCACGGTTTGCTCGACGTCGAGGGTGAGGTCCTGAGGTAGGTAGCCAACCGTGCCGGCCACGGTGAGGTGACCTGCCGTGGGGGTGAGCTCGCCGGTGAGCAGCCGGAGCAGGGTCGACTTTCCGGCGCCGTTGGCGCCGACGAGTGCCGAGCGACCTGGCGGCACGAGCAGGTCGAGGCTGGCGATTGCCGGGGTGCCGTCTGGCCAACTGAAAGCGAGCGACGACGCAGAGATGACAGAGGTGTGGGCAGGCATGCTGAAGCTCCCGTGATCGGGTCGAGGTCGGGGTGGGCGAACCTCAGAGCTTCAAGATCAGGCCGTTTCGTCGGGGACTGGGCACCTCGACCGTAGGCGGCCGACCGCGCGTTGGACCACCCATTTACCACTGGATCCCAGTCGTAAGATGTGGCCAACGGCACAGTGACGTGCTCCACCGCAGATCGATCCTGAGCCGCAGAGGAACCATCGTGATCGCTTCACCCGACCGTGCCATCGTCCTGATCGCCGAAGAGCTCAGCCCGGCGACCGTCGAGGCGCTCGGTCCCGACTTCGAGATCCGGCACTGCGACGGGTCCGACCGCGCGGCCCTGCTGGCCGCCATCGTCGACGTCGACGCGATCCTGGTGCGCTCGGCCACCAAGGTGGACGCCGAGGCGCTCGCCGCTGCCCCGCGGTTGACGGTGGTAGCGCGAGCCGGGGTGGGCCTCGACAACGTCGACGTGCGGGCCGCGACCCAGGCCGGGGTGATGGTGGTCAACGCCCCGACCTCGAACATCGTGTCGGCAGCCGAGCTGGCCGTGGCCTTGATGCTGGCCGCGGCCCGGCACATCTCGCCCGCGCACGCTGCGCTGCGCGAGGGGCAGTGGAAGCGGTCTCGCTACACCGGCATCGAGCTGTACGAGAAGACCGTGGGCATCGTCGGACTCGGGCGCATCGGTGTCCTGGTGGCCCAGCGGCTCGCGGCGTTCGGGATGACCGTGATCGCCTATGACCCCTACGTCCAGGCTGGACGCGCGGCCCAGGTGGGTGTGCGGCTGGTCGACCTCTACACCCTGCTCGCCGAGTCCGACTTCATGTCGGTACACCTGCCCAAGACTCCCGAGACCGTCGGCCTCATCGGCGCCGACGAGCTCACCCGCGCCAAGTCGAGCTTGGTGCTGGTCAACGCAGCCCGCGGCGGCATCGTCGACGAGAACGCCTTGTACGACGCGCTCAAGACCGGCCAGATCGCCGCCGCCGGGCTCGACGTCTTTGCAAGCGAACCCTGCACTGACAGCCCACTCTTC
>JBAUWM010000180.1:0-4344 GCA_049583775.1 Nocardioides sp. | reverse complement strand
GGGCAACGCCGTCGTCGGACAACGGAATGCGATCGCGCCGCCCCTGCCCATCGTGCGCGGCGACGACGGTTCGACGAGCGCCCGACTGCACCTCGGCCCGGCCTACGAGGGCCCGCCCGGCATGGTGCACGGCGGAGTCAGCGCGCTCCTGCTCGACCACCTGATGGGCGTCACCGCGAGCGGCATGAAGAAGCTGACCATGACCGGAACGCTCTCCTTGCGTTACGTGCGTCCGCTGCCCTTGGGCGATATCTGGCTCGAAGGCCGGGTCGCCAGCGACATCGGCCGCAAGGTGGTCGTGGAGGCCACGATCGGAAGCGACGACGGTGTCGCTGTTCAAGCCGAGGGTCTCTTCATCGTGCCCAGCTGGGCCGAGCTTCCCGCCGACTAGCCCCGCCGAGTCGGCGTAAACGTGCGCCGACTCGGCGCCAGGCCGTGCTTCCGGTCTACGGATTCGTGCTCGATGGCGGGCCGGGGGCGGGCTCCGCCGCGTCGATCAATGACGGCGGCCCGGTCACCACGGCCTCCTCGGCCACCGGGGTGGATGCCCGAGCCTGGGCCAGCACATCGGCTGGCACGTGCTTCTCGATGAAGCGCTGAGCCATCCGGGTCGAGGGATGCACGCCGATCGTGGCCACCACGATGATGGCGGCGATGATGAGCCACCCGGCCGCGCCCCACTGAATGGCGAGAAACGTGTAGAGAGCCGGTGCCCAGACCCGGCCCAACGTGCCGCTCAGCTCGCTGGCCCCTTGGTACGCGCCACGCTGACGCGGGTCCATCAGCTCGGCCTCGAACGACCAGCTCGCTGCTGAGAGGAAGAGCTCGGCGCCGGTCACGGTGATGTGGCCGAGCCAGACCAGCGCGATCGTCGTCCAGCCGACCGTGTCGTGGGTGGCCAGGGTGATGACGCACGAGACCACGAAGAAGGTGGAGGAGAGTCGCACGGCCCTCAGGGCCGTCGACACGTCGTGGACGCCGCGCGCCGCCGCCATCGGCAGGAAGATGCACATGACCGTGTTGGTGCCGAACAGGAAGGCGAGCAGCACGCGGGGCGCATCGGTCTCCTCGATCAACCACAACGGGATGACGATGTTGAGCAGCACCTGGTTGGTCCAGAACACGCCGCTGAAGAACTCCGTGAGGAGCCAGCCGGGGTTGCGCAGGGGGCCTGGTCCCGGGATCTTGACCTTCCGCTCCTCGGGGGTGCGGTCGTCGTGCGAGGCGCGCGGCAGCTTGCTGATCGCGGCGGCGTTCACGAGGAACGCGGCGGCGGTGAACCACGGGATGGCGTGCAGGACGTCGTTGGAGTCGAACGCCAGCGCGATGCCTCCCAGCAGCGAACCGAGGGTGAAGCCCACGTTGAGCGCCGAGTACATGTACGCCCGCGACTTCACGCGCTCGCCCGGTGGCAGGACGTCGATCGTGTACGCGCCGTGGGCGGCGCCACCCAGGGCTCCGATCACCTCCATGCCCACGGCCATCAGCACGTAGCCCTGGAAGTCGTCGATGAACGGCCACAGCGAGAACATCGCGGCCTGGCCGGTGGCGCTGACTGCCCACATCCGCTTCGGTCCGTACCGGTCGACGAGCTTGCCCATCGGCAGTGCGGCGATGAACGAGGCGAGGCCGGCCAAGGTGAGACCGAGGCCGACCTGCGCGGCCGAGAGTCCGACGATCTGGGTGAAGAACACCGCAGAGCCGGTCATGAACGTGCCCTCGCCCAGCGCGAACAACAGCGACTGGGTGGCGAGCCGACCCGCGAGGGGGGAGGGAGGTCGGGCCTGGTTACGGAGCGCAGTGAGCATCAGGACCAAATGTCGGTGTTCTCGAGAGGGTTGTCACGCGAATTCTGTTGCCGCCGTCGCGTCTGACGCGCCGACTCGGCGGCTACTCGCGGTTGTGGGTGACTGCTGACTGCACGAGCTCGACGAACGACGCCTCGTCGAGCACGTCGTCCTGAAACAGATCGATCGCCCTGCGGGTGCCGGCGTCCAGACTCGCGTTGAAGAGACCCGCTGGGTCATCGAGCGACGCGCCCTTGGCGAAGGTGACCTTTACCTTGTCCTTGTATGTCTCCACCGTGCAGATCAACCCGGCGCACGAGAATGTCGGCACACCATCTGGGTTCGACGGCTTGCGCCACTTCACGTCTTCGGTCATCTCCGAGTCGGCCGATGCGGTCAGGGAACGCAGTTGGTCGACCAGGCGGCTCCGCCAGTCATCAGTCACGGCGCGACTCTAGATGTCGTGGTCGGGGATAGTTCGTCATCGGGTCAACCTTCCGGGGCCGCGGCAGGTTGACCCAATGACGAACTATCCCGGTGCAACCAGGTCAGGGCTGCTGGCGCCGAAGCAGGAACCGCGGGAGAGCGCGGGGCCACCGGCGGCAGGGTCTCGAAGTCGGACCCCATCGGGGGGCGCGGGTCGACCTCTCCGCGGTTCGGCCACAAGGCTGTCGCTCGTTCGGCCATCGCCACGATGGTCAGCGACGGGTTGACGCCGAGGTTGGCTCCGATGGTCGAGCCGTCGATGACGTGCAAGCCCTGGTAGCCGTGCACGCGGTGGTACGGATCGACCACACCGGTCATCGCGGAGTCGCCGATCACGGCCCCGCCTACGTAGTGGGCCGTGGCTGGGGTGCCGACGAGGTCGCTGGCCAGGGACGTGGTGTCGGCGTTGATCTTGGCGGCAAAGCGTCGCGCGACATCGTGGGCGAGGGGGATCCACGACGGGTTGGGGGCGCCGGTTCCGTGCCGCGTGCGCAGCTTGCCGCGGCGGAGGTAGGACGTGAGCGAATTGTCCAGCGACTGCATGACCAGCAGCGAGAGGGTGCGGTCGGAGGAGTTCTTGAGTCGCCGAGTGCGCAGCAGCGGACCAGGACGGCGCACCTGCTCGGCTACGAACCGCCGCAGTCGGCGGGGGCCACCGTCGACGAGCGGCACGTTCATCACGGCGCCCTTGTCCTGCACCTCGTTGCTGCGGCAGATCTCGACGTGCGTGTGCGGCTCGGGATGGAACGACGACGTGATCGTGACGCCTTGAGAGAAACCCATCGGTTCGCGGGCCAGCACGTTGACGATGGCCTCGGAGTTCGATCTGGCCAGTTCGCCCAAGCGAGGAGACAGGTCGGGCAACGAACCCGACGCGCGCATCTGGTGCAGCAGCGTCTGGGTGCCGCGCGCGGCCGCAGAGACGACGACGTGGTCGGCGGTGAAGGTGCGCTGGCTGCCCCTCCGCTTTCCTGGACGGCGTGCGGTCACGACAAAGCCCCCGACCTCGCGCGGTTGCACGTCGGTCACCTCGGTGAGCTCGTGCACCTCGGCACCGGCCTGCTCGGCGAGGTAGAGGTAGTTCTTCGGCAAGGTGTTCTTGGCGTTGAACGGACAGCCCGACGTGCATCGCGCACAGTGAACGCACGCGTTGCGGGGAGGGCCGGCACCGCCGAAGAACGGGTCTGGCACGTCTCGGCCAGGAGCGTCTTCGTCGAACAGCACACCCACATCGGTGGCCTGGAACGTGTCAGCGACGCCGAGGTCGTCGGCCACGGAGCGCAACACGTCATCGGGTGGCCACAAGCGCGGGTTGGTGGTCACACCGAGCATGCGGCGGGCGAGGTCGTAGTACGGCGCCAACTCTGCGCGCCAGTCGGTGATGTGCGCCCACGAGGGGTCGGTGAAGAAGGCGTCGTGCGGTTCGTACAGCGTGTTGGCATAGATCAGCGACCCGCCACCCACCCCGACCGCGCTGAACAGCGAGATCTCGCCGTGCATGCTGAGCCGCATCGGGCCGAACATCCCGAGCTTGGGCGCCCACAAGATGTCACGCGAGCCCTGGGCCTCGAAGTCCGCGTCGCTCCACCGACGTCCGGTCTCGAGCACGCCGACCCGGTAACCCTTCTCGGTCAGACGGAGCGCGGTGACGCTGCCGCCGAACCCCGATCCGATGACCAGGACGTCGTAGTGACTCACGCAGCGCTACGCGTCCGCGAAGATCCGCTTCAAGAAGTCCACCTGGTGCCGCACGACCTGCGCGTGCCACGCCTTGCCGTCGTAGACGTCGAAGTGGTCGCAGGGATAGTGGCGCACCAACGCCCGGGCGGCGAAGGCTGCCTTGGCTGCGGCCTGCGGCGGCGCGCTGCGGTCGACGTCAGCGATCTGAACCAAGATCGGCGCCACGACATCTTTGGCGACCTTGGTCGGGCGGTGGCTGCCGAGCTCCATGCCGACCGCGGCGTCGATCTCGTTGCGCCACGTGGGGCCGGCTATCGCCAGGTAGTCCTCCATGGCGCCGTCGAGCGTCAGGGCACCGAGTTGACCGGGACGAGCGACGATAGGCATCATC
>JBAUWM010000179.1:0-1982 GCA_049583775.1 Nocardioides sp. | reverse complement strand
GGTCGAACGTGACGGCCACGAGCGGTCCGCCGAGCTCGGCAGCGGCAGCGCGTGCCCGGGCGATCACGACCTGGTGGCCGCGGTGCACGCCGTCGAAGTTGCCGATCGTGACTGCGGTGCCGGGGAGGTCGTCGGGAACCTCCGCGAAGGAACGCCAGATCGTCACAGCGGCAGCGTAGTAGTCAGGCTCCGACTCACACGAAGACGGCTACGGCGCGCGCGCCGTCATCTCGAGGCTCGTACAATGCAAGGAAGGTGCCGTCTGGCGCAAAGAGGGCACACAAGCCCCCCAGCGAAACGTCGAGCGCCCGTCCGACGCGCACGTCGCGCTCCTGATCATCATCGAGGTCGAGTGTCGGGAACGTCGCCCGCGCCGCCTCCGCGATCGGGAGGACCGCGAACGACTCCCCCAACTGGTCGAGCGTCCGCGCGGCTCCGAGGTCGAAGGCCCCCACTGCAGTGCGGCGCAGTGCGGTGAGGTGCCCGCCGACTCCTAGTGCCTTTCCGAGGTCGCGGGCGATCGCCCGGATGTAGGTACCGCTGGAGCACCTCACCGAGATGCGCACGTCAGGTAGAGCCACGTCGTGCACGGCCAACTCGTGAACGGTCACGCGGCGGGGGGCGAGCTCGACCTCCTCACCGTCGCGCACGCGCTGGTAGGCGCGCTTGCCGTCGACCTTGATGGACGAGACCGCTGTGGGCACCTGGTCGATCTCGCCCACAAACGCGATCAGGGCCGAGCGCACCTGCTCCTCGGTCACGTCGGCAACCGATGCGGTGCTCAGCGTCTCTCCCTCCGCATCGTCGGTGGAGGTGGCTTCACCGAGCCGGATCGTTGCCTCGTACCGCTTCTCAGTGAGCATCAGGTGCCCCAGCAGCCGAGTGGCCCGATCGACGCCGAGAACCAGCACGCCGGTGGCCATCGGGTCGAGCGTGCCGGCGTGACCGACCTTGCGAGTTCCGGCCAGGCGGCGAACCCGGGCGACGACGTCGTGTGACGTCATGCCCCCGGACTTGTCGACAACGACCAGCCCGGGCGTGACCGACGAGGTCATTCGTGCTCGTCGTCCGGGTCGTCCAGATCGAGCTTGTCGTCCACCTCGTCGAGGTCGTCGTCGGCCGGGATCTCCCGCGGCTTCTTGTACGGGTCGGCCTCGCCGGCGTAGGCGGTGCCGCGCGCGGCGGCTACCGCCTCGTCCTGGGCCTTGGCGCGGGCCAGCACCTCATCGAGAGCACGCGCCTCTTCAGGCAGGGCGTCGTGGAAGAACGTGAGCGTCGGCACGATGCGGGTGCCGAGCTGCTTGGCGACCTCCGAGCGGAGGATGCCCTTGGCCGACTCGAGCGCAATCGCGGTCGCGGCCATCTCCTCCTCGGCACCGAGGACGGTGTAGAAGATGGAGGCGATCTGGCCGTCGCCGGACATCCGGACATCGGTGATCGTGACGAAGCCGAGGCGCGGGTCCTTGATGCGGCGTTCGAGCATCTCGGCGACGATAACCTGGATGCGGTCGGCGATCTTGCGCACGCGGGGGTTGGCCATGGGCTTTGTCCTATCAGGTACGAGGGGTTTCGAGGCTCGTCGCGAGGGCTCCTCGCACCTCAACCACCGAGCCGATGGTTGAGGTGCGAGCGCAGCGAGCCTCGAAACCGACTAGCTAGGCGCGCGGGATCTCGCGCATCTCGAAGGCCTCCACGACATCGCCTTCCTTGATGTCCTGGAAGTTGCGCAGCACCAGACCACATTCGAAGCCCTCGCGGACCTCGGAGGCGTCATCGCGCTCACGCTTGAGCGAGGCGAGATCGAGGTTGTCAGCAACCACGGCTCCGTCTCGGATGATCCGCACCTTGGCGTTGCGACGAATCGTGCCGCTGGTGACCATGCAACCTGCGATCTTGCCGATCTTCGAGCTGCTGAAGATGGCGCGAATCTCGGCCTGGCCGAGGCTGGCTTCCTCGAACTCGGGCTTGAGCATGCCCTTGAG
>JBAUWM010000178.1:0-4430 GCA_049583775.1 Nocardioides sp. | reverse complement strand
CGACGAGCGCGGCATCGCCGACAACACGTTGGTGATGGTGCTCTCCGACAACGGGGCGAGCGCCGAGGGCGGTGTGACCGGCACGCTCAACGAGGCGGCCGGATGGCTCGGCCACCAGGAGGACGTCGCGGCGTCCATCGAGCGCAGCGCCGACATCGGCGGGCACGACGCCTACAACCACTACCCGTTCGGCTGGGCCTGGGCCGGCAACACTCCACTGCGACTGTGGAAGCGGCACGCCTGGCTCGGCGGCGTTCGCACTCCGCTGGTGGTGCGGTGGGGCTCAAAGGTGGCCGACCCCGGCGGCATCCGTCAGCAGTTCTGTCACGCGGTCGACCTGTTCAGTACCATCCTCGACGCCGCTGGCATTCCGGTGCCGGACGCCGTCGACGGTGTGCAGCAGCAGCCCGTCGACGGCACCTCGATGCTGGCCTCGTTCACCGAACCCGATGCTGCCGAGCACCGGCGCCTGCAGTACTTCGAGATGATGGGATCGCGGGGGCTGTACTACGACGGCTGGAAGGCCACGACCAACTTCGTGCCCAACCAGTTCGGTGAGCGCGAGACGATTCCCGGCAGCCACGACTTCGCGACCGACCACTGGTCGCTGTTCCGGTTGGCCGACGACTTCTCCGAGTCATCGGACGTGTCGAGCGAGCACCCCGAGACGGTCAAGCGCCTCGAGGAGATGTGGTGGGCCGAGGCCGGCCGCAACCAGGTGCTTCCGCTGTTCGAGTTCCCCGACTCGATGGCGCACATGCACCCCGGTGAGTTCCCCCCGCCGCACCGCGCGGTCTACCACCCGGGCGGCGGGCCCATCCAGGAGAGCCAACTGCCGGCCTTGTTCGGGGGCTTCGTGCTGGATGCCGAGGTGGTGGTGCCCGAAGGTGGCGCCGCGGGGGTGCTGGCTGCGATCGGCGACCGGTTCGGCGGCTGGGGTGTCTACCTGCTCGACGGCCGGCCGGTGGCCACGATCGCGATGCTCGACGGTGCCGTGCGCGTGGCGGCCACCGAGCCGCTCACCCCCGGGCCGCACCGGGTGACGCTGCGCTACGTGCCCGGGCTAGAGCCGGTGGCGGAGCTTGCCGTCGACGGCACCACCTGCGCATCGGCGCCGCTGCCCGGGCTCTTCTTCTTCCCGAACCTCTCCACGGCAGCCGTCGGCATGCTGATCGGCCGCGACCGCGGACTCTCGGTCTCTCCTGACTACCGGCCGCCGTTCGCCTTCACCGGCGACCTGCTCTCGGTGGAGATCACCGGCGGACGACCCGAAGCACAGGTCGACGACGAGACCCGGCTGCGCTCGGCGCTGGCCTCCGACTGAGTTGCCCGCCACCGAGATGACCGCGGACGCCGAGATCGTCGGGCTGCGCGAGCGACACAAGCACAGCACTCGCCGTGCGCTCGAGGACGCCGCACTCAAGCTGTTCGCCCGCGATGGCTTCGACGCCACCACCGTCGAGGCGATCGCGGCCTCGGCGGGGGTCTCACCGCGCACGTTCTTCCGCTACTTCGCCAGCAAGGACGACGTGCTCAACCCCGAACGCGAGGTGCGACAAGCGTCGTTGCGTGAACAGGTGCGCGCCCTGCCTTCGGGGTCGAGCGACCTCGAGGTCGCGGCGGCCGCGTTCGTGGCGTTGTGCCCTGAGTTCGAGGCCGAGCGCGACCGCATGCTGTTGCGCCGTCGGGCCGCGGCGACATCAGCCACCCTGCGCGGCCGAGTGCAGGACGTCGTCCACACGTGGCAGCGGGTGCTGCTCGAGGCCTTGGCCGAGCGGCGCGGCGTCGACGTGCACGACCGGTCGGTGCAGGTGGCCGCAGCCACCGCGGTAGCCCTGTGGCAGACCGCGATCATTCGGTGGCTGGCCGACTCCGAGCTCGACCTCGCCACCGAGCTGGTGGCTTGCTTCGAGACTGGTGCTTGAGCTCAGGCGGCTCGGACGACGTCCGAGCGGAGGGCTGCGCGACGTCCGGTGACCGTGGTCTGGGCGGCACCGCACCAGCACGTGAAGTTGACGACGATGCCCTCGGCGGTGTTGTCGATGCCAGAGATCTGGCTGGGGAAGATGAGCTTGCGCGACTCGCAAGCAGAGCAGGTGTGCGTGAACATGTCTCTATTCTGGAGTGCTTCCAGTCATAGGGGTAGCCACTCTTTCCAGCATCTTCTCAAGGCATAGCCTTCGGCTTGTTGTTAGCCTGATCACATGCTTTCGCTCCACCAGCTCACCTGCTTTCTCGCCACCTACGAGCACGGCTCGTTGACGGCGGCAGCTGAAGAGCTCGGTTACGCCCAGCCCAGCGTGAGCGAGCAGATTCGAGCATTGGAGAAGTCGCTCGGCGTGCAGTTGTTCCGGCGGGTGGGGCGAGGCGTGGTGCCGACCACGGTGGCCGACACCTTGCGTCCGCACGCCGAGAAGGTGCTGGCCGCGGTCGACGAGACTCGCCGCGCTGTCGCCGGGGTGAAGTCGTTCGAGACCGGCACGATCCGTTTCGGCATGTTCGGCACCGCCCGGCTGTACGCCGGTGCCGGACTCGTTGCTGACGTGCTCGCCCGTTACCCCGGCGTCCGCGTCGAGCTGGTCGGCCAGAACTCCAGCGACGTACAGGAGCAGCTGCGACGAGGGCGGCTGGAAGCCGCGATGATCGCGGTGCCGAGCGTGCAGAGCGAGGGCATGTCGGTGACACCGGTGGCGCGCGATGAGCTCGTCTACATCAGCAACGATCCGGCGCGGCTGACCACGCCGGTCACCGCGCATCGACTCTCGTTGGCCAGCCTGGTGATGCCCGAGACCACCTGGCGCGCCGAGGACGCGACCCGGATCGTGCTGCGCCGGATGATGCACGAGACCGGCCGCAACCCCCAGACCCGGATCGAGGTCGAGGACGTCGAGACCGCCGTCGAGCTGGTGGGCCTCGGGCTGGCTGACTCGGTCATTCCTCGTGGTGCGGCCGAGCAGCTGCTGCCCCGACTGGCCCCTGACGCCGGCTGGGTATCGCTGCGACCGCGCCAGTTCGACGTCCTGGCCATCGTCCACCGCGCCGGCGCCACTCTCTCGCCCGCCGCGCAGCTGATGGTCGAGCTCGCCACCGCCCGCATCCGCGAGATCGTCGCCGACTGAAATGACTGGGTTGGCCTCGGGGGTTGGTCTGGCGATTGGCTGAGACGTGTAGCGATCACCGGCTCACCGGTGATCGCTACCGAGATCACCTCAGGCGCACCACTCCCCTGCTGAACGCTGCACTTCCAGGGCAAAGTTTTGGCCGAGAAGCGGAGCGTTCCCCGGCGGGCCGGCGAACGCTCCACTGCGCCCCCGCGCGCCACGCGCTGAAATGACGAACGCCCCAGACCAATCGGGAAGAGGGCCTGGGGCGGTCGTGCGGTGCTGCTTTCGACAGTAGGTCGGGCCGGGGCGTGCGACCACCGTCCGAGTGGGCAGTGTTGAGGTGCCCATTCGTACAGGTCGGGTTGCGTGCCGGGGCCGAGCGGTCTCAGCCATCTCCTAGGTCGATCTGGTCCACTTGTTCGCATGTCGCACGAACACGAGGCCGAGGTGGCCGAGTCGTCCCAGCAGCTCGAGCGCGCCCTGATCGAGGTCAAGAAGGTTGTTGTCGGGCAGGACGCCATGGTCGAGCGGATGCTCGTGGGGCTCCTGGCCCGCGGCCACCTGCTGCTCGAGGGTGTTCCCGGAGTGGCCAAGACGCTCGCGGTCCGCACGCTGGCCGACGTCGTGGGTGGCACGTTCTCCCGCCTGCAGTTCACGCCTGACCTCATGCCGGGCGACATCACCGGCACCCGCGTCTGGCGCGCCAGCAGCGAGTCGTTCGACGTCGAGCTGGGGCCGATCTTTGCCAACCTGGTGCTCGCCGACGAGATCAACCGCGCGCCCGCCAAGGTGCAGTCGGCCCTGCTGGAGGCGATGGGCGAGCGGCAGGTGTCGATCGCCGGCACCAGCCACCCGTTGCCCGACCCCTTCTTGGTGCTGGCCACGCAGAACCCCGTGGAGTCGGAGGGGGTCTACCGGCTGCCCGAGGCGCAGCGCGACCGGTTCTTGCTCAAGGTCGACGTTCCCTACCCGAGCGGTCATGAGGAATTCGAGATCCTGCACCGGATGTCGGTCGACCCGCCACGCGCCGACCCGGTGCTCACCCCGGCCGACATCGTGCGGCTGCAGAAGGTGGCCGACTCGATCTTCGTGCACCACTCGGTCACGTCCTACCTGGTGAACCTGACGGTCGCTACCCGCTCCCCCGAGCGCTACGGGCTCGGGCACCTCGCCCCAGTGATCGAGCTTGGCGTCAGCCCGCGGGCCTCACTGGGCATGCTCGCCGCAGGACGGGCGTTGGCGCTGCTGCGTGGGCGGTCGTACGTGCTGGCCTCTGACATCGCCGAGATCGCCAGCGACGTGATGAGTCACCGACTGCTGCTCTCG
>JBAUWM010000177.1:0-8840 GCA_049583775.1 Nocardioides sp. | reverse complement strand
GGCATCTATGCCGCAGTCCGGGCGCGCCGAGTGGCGGAGTCGGTCTCGGTCGACGGGCTGCGCGATCGCGTGGGCGCCGCCGTCGTGGGGGCTCGCATCTTCCGTGACGAGGTCGCACAGGGTCGTGCTGAGGCCGAAACCGACTTGCGCGAACGCATGGGGCTGGTGCTCCATGGCGGTGCCGAGGCGCCGCGTTCACTCGACGCACCACGCCAGCACCACTTGGACAATCCGATGAACGACCAGGAAGGCCACCACTGATGGACACCGCGGAGATCCGACGGAGGTTCGTCGCGCACTTCGAGCGCGCCGGCCACACCGCCGTCCCCTCGGCCTCCTTGCTTCTCGATGACCCGAACCTGTTGTTCGTCAACGCTGGCATGGTGCCCTTCAAGCCGTTCTTCCTCGGGCAGGAGACGCCGCCCTACGAGCGCGCGACCAGCGTGCAGAAGTGCGTGCGCACCCCTGACATCGAGGACGTCGGGAAGACGACCCGGCACGGCACCTTCTTCGAGATGTGCGGCAACTTCTCGTTCGGCGACTACTTCAAGGAGCGGGCCATCGAGCTCGCCTGGGATCTCGTCACCAAGCCGATCGCCGACGGCGGCTTCGGCCTGGAGGCGAGTCGCCTGTACCCGTCGATCCTCGACGGCGATGACGAAGCGCTCGGGTTGTGGATGAAGGTGACCGGACTGCCCGACGAGCGCATCCTGAGGCTGGGCCGCCGCGAGAACTATTGGTCGATGGGTGTGCCCGGCCCTGGCGGGCCGTGCTCGGAGATCCTCTACGATCGCGGCCCCGACTTCGGTCCTGAGTTCGAGCCCACTGAGTTGGGCCCCGACATGCCCTTCGCGCTCGAGGACCGGTTGCTCGAGATCTGGAACCTCGTGTTCATGCAGGACGAGCTCAGCGCGGTGCGCTCGAAGGAGGACTTCGACATCGTCGGGTCGCTGCCGAACAAGAACATCGACACCGGCATGGGTCTCGAGCGGATTGCCCTGCTGCTCCAAGGCAAGCACAACATGTACGAGATCGACGTGATGTATCCCGTCATCGAAAAGGCGATGGAACTCACCGGCAAGAAGTACGGCGCCGATCCCGATGACGACGTGCGATTCCGCGTGGTCGCCGACCACGTGCGCAGCTCGATGATGCTGATCGCTGACGGGGTCACCCCCGGCAACGAGGCGCGCGGATACGTGCTGCGTCGGCTCCTGCGCCGGGTCGTGCGCTCGATGCGCCTGCTCGGTTGCGAGGACCGAGTGCTTCCTCAGCTGATGCCGGTCAGCCGCGACAAGATGGGCGAGACCTACACCGAGCTGCACACCGACTGGGAGCGGATCTCGCGCGTGGCGTTCGCCGAGGAGGAAGCCTTCCGCAAGACCCTGGCCTCGGGCACGACGATCTTCGACGCCGCCGCGCAGAAGGTCATCGGATCCGGCGGCAGCCAGCTGGGTGCCTCGCAAGCCTTCGCGTTGCACGACACCTACGGCTTCCCGATCGACCTGACGCTCGAGATGGCGTCCGAGGCCGGGCTCAGCGTCGACGAGTCCGGCTTCCGCAGCCTGATGGCCGAGCAGCGCGAGCGGGCCAAGGCCGACGCGAAGTCGAAGAAGGGCCAGCACGCCGACACCAGCGTCTACCGCGCGGTGCTGGATGAGCACGGCCCCACGACGTGGTTGGCCTACGAGACGCTGGAGACCGAATCGCGTGCCGTGGCACTGCTCAGCGGCGGAGCCCCGGTCACCCATCTCGGGCCGGGCGACGTGGGCGAGCTGGTGCTCGACCGCACCCCGTTCTACGCCGAATCAGGTGGCCAGGTGGCCGACGCCGGGATCATCGAGTTCGACGGCGGCCGCCTCGAGGTGGTCGACGTGCAGCGCCCGGTGCGAGGTCTGGTCGTGCACCAGGTGCGGGTCGTCGACGGCGAGCTCACGCCCGCCAGCTCGACCATGCACGCTCAGGTCGACCCCGAATGGCGGATCGGCGCCCGGCAGGCCCACTCGGGCACCCACGTGGTGCACGCGGCACTGCGCGAGGTGCTCGGCCCCAGCGCTCTCCAGTCGGGGTCGTTCAATCGTCCGGGCTACCTTCGGCTCGACTTCGGCTGGACCACGGGTCTCAGCCCGCAGCAGGTCACCGATATCGAGGAGGTGTCGAACCGCGCTCTGCGCGCCGACCTCCCCGTCGGCTGGGAGTACATGAGCCTCGAGCAAGCCAAGGACTGGGGCGCCGTGGCGCTCTTCGGCGAGACCTACGACTCCACCCAGGTGCGCGTCGTCGAGATCGGCGGCCCGTGGTCGCGTGAGCTGTGCGGTGGCACCCACGTGGATCACTCCTCGCAGATCGGCACCATCGTCATCACCAGCGAAGCGTCCGTCGGTTCAGGCAACCGGCGCATCGAGGCCTTCACCGGGGTCGAGGGCTTTGCCTATCTGGCCAAGGAGCGTGACGTCGTCGGCCAGCTCACCACCTTGCTCAAGACACAGCCCGACGACCTCGTCGGCCGGGTCAGCGACCTCGTCGACCGGCTCCGCGTGGCGGAGAAGGAGATCGAGAAGGTGCGGGTTCAGCAGCTGCTCGCCGGTGGTGCGGCCGTGGCAGCGCAAGCCCAGGACGTCGCCGGCGTCCAGGTGGTGGCTCATCGGGTCGATGGTGCTGCAGCAGGCGACGTACGCACCTTGGCCCTCGACGTGCGAGGCCGGTTGCCCCAGGGCACTCCCGGGGTGGTGGTGGTCATCGGTGCTGCCGACGGCAAGGCCTCAGTCGTGGCGGCCCTCAATGACGCCGCTCAGCAGCGTGGTCTGAGCGCCAACGACCTCGTGCGCGCGGTCGGCGAGTTCGTGGGCGGCAAGGGTGGCGGCAAGGCGGACGTCGCCCAGGGAGGCGGCACCGACGTCTCCCGGCTCGACGAGGCGCTCGCGGCCGTGACGGCTGCCGTGGCCACCTCGGCGCGCGGCTGACATCGATGCGCTGGGGGGTGCGGCTCGGCATCGATCCGGGCGACGCCCGGATCGGGGTCGCACGCAGCGACCCCTCGGGTTTCTTGGCCACGCCGGTCGAGACCGTGCGCCGCGGCAAGGGCGACCTGCGTCGCATCCGGCAACTGATCGGTGAGATCCAGGAGGAGTCAGAGGTCGTCGAGGTCGTCGTGGGACTACCGCGGTCATTGGGCGGAGGCGAAGGTCCGGCGGCCGTGAAGGTCCGCGAGTTCACCGACCGCCTCGCAGCCCAGGTCGCGCCGCTGCCGGTTCGACTGGTCGACGAACGGCTCACCACCGTGAGTGCGGAGGCTATGCTCCGCGATCGTGGCACCAAAGGCAGCAAGCGCCGGGCCGTGGTCGACCAGGCCGCGGCCGTGCTGATCCTGCAGCACGCCCTCGACACCGAACGGGCAACCGGGCTGCCACCCGGTGAACTCGCGAAGGAGCCCGATGTCTGAGCACGAGTCGGACGTGACCAACGACCCCTACGTCAGCAGCGACGGCCCGCCGCGTCGTCGCCGCAGCCGGTTCTCTGGCTGCCTGCCCATCTTGATCGTGCTCGCCATCATCGGCGTGGGCGGTTACTACGGCGTGACGCGCGGTATCGACGCCATCCAGGACCAGTTCGGCCCCGCTGAGGACTTCTCCGGGCCAGGCTCCGGCGAGGTGAGCTTCCAGGTCACCAGCGGCGACACCATTTCGGCGATGGGCCGCAACCTCGAGGCCGAGGGTGTGGTCGGGTCGGTCGAGGCGTTCACCAATGCTGCCGCCGACAACCCCGGTGCCACCGGGATCCAGGCCGGCTTCTATGCCCTGCAGAAGCAGATGAAGGCCAGCGACGTGGTGGCGATCCTGGTCGACCCCTCCAACATCATCTCCACGACCGTGACCATCCCCGAGGGACTCACCGTCAACCAGATCATCGACACCCTGGCGCAGAAGACCGGCCTGAAGAAGAAGGCCTTCACCAAGGTGCTCGACGACCCGGCCTCGATCGGGCTGCCTGAGTACGCAGACGGCAATCCCGAGGGCTACCTCTTCCCCGCCACCTACGCGTTTGATCCCGATGCGAACGCGGAGGCGATGCTCGTCGCCATGGTGAACCGGTGGGAGCAGGCCGCTGACGATGCCGACCTCGAGGGCGCCGCAAAGAAGCTGGGCTACACCCCCCACGAGCTGATGACCGTGGCCAGCATGGTGCAGGCCGAGGGCCGGGGCGACGACATGCCCAAGGTCGCAAGGGTCATCTTCAACCGCCTCGAGATAGACCCCAACCCCACGGCCGGCTTCCTCGAGATCGACGCCACCGTCAACTACGCACTTGGTCAGTCGCCGATCGCCCGGCTCACCACTGACCAGATCGCGTCGGTGGCCGACTCCCCCTACAACACCTATGAGCAGAAGGGGCTGCCGCCAGGACCGATCGAGGCACCGGGCGACGACGCGATCGCCGCTGCTGCCAACCCAGCCGACGGACCGTGGTTCTTCTACGTCACGGTCAACTTGCGTACTGCAGAGACCAAGTTCACGGACTCCTTTGACGAGTTCCTGCAGTTTCGTGCCGAACTCGACGCGTACTGCGCGACCCAGTCCGATCGCTGCTGAGCGGCCCGCCGTTGAAGCACGCTGTGCTGGGCGACCCGATCGCTCACTCGCTATCGCCGGTGCTGCACCGGGCCGGGTACGCCGAGCTGGGCCTCGACCACGACTACGACGCGGTGCGTGTCCCGGCCGGCGGTCTCGCTGCGTTCTTCGACACCCTGGACGGCGGCTGGCGGGGACTCTCGCTGACGATGCCCCTCAAGCGCGAAGTGCTGGCGCTGGTGGCCGAGCAGTCGGAGACGGTGAGGATCAGCGGGGCCGCGAACACGGTTCTCCTCGCCGACGGTGAGCGGCATCTCGACAACACTGACCTTCCTGGTGCCGCGGCAGCGCTACGCGAGCGTTACCGAGGCCCGATCTCCGCGATCACCATCGTCGGAGCAGGCGCCACTGCTGCGTCGGTCGGGCTGGCCCTGGTGGGTCTCGGTGCCGAACGTGTGCGACTGCTGGCTCGCAGCCCTGAGCGCGCCGCCGAGACTGCTGAGGCCGTGCGGCGGCACCCAGCCGCGCCGACCGTCGAGGTCAGTGGCCTCGACGACGCGGTGACCGGCGAGGTGGTCGTGTCGACCGTGCCTGCAGAGGCCCAGGACGAATCGCTGATGGCTCGGTGCCTTGCCGTGCCCGTCGTGTTCGAGGTGATCTACGACCCGTGGCCAACACCCCTCGCGGCTGCTGCGATCGAGGCCGGGAAGGTGTTGGTGGGCGGGCTCGACCTTCTCGTGCACCAAGCAGCTCTCCAGTTCGAGATGTTCACCGGACAGGCAGCGCCGCTCACGGCCATGCGCGCGGCCGGCGAGCGCGCGCTCACCGAGCGGTCCCATGCCTGATCAGGTGCTGGTCGCAATGGTGGCCGCGTTCGGTTGTGGCCTCGCCGCGCTCCTCGTGCCTGCGCTCATCGCGCGGATTCCCGAACCAGCCCCGGCAGACGACGCTGAACCGGCTGCTGAGGCCGAGCCGAAGCTGTTGTATCGCGACATCGCGTCCGCGCGCGGTCTCGCCCTTCGCGCTGCTCTGGTCGCAGCAGCCATAGGCGGGGCGTTGGGGGCAAGCCTGGGTGCCGAGTGGGAGTTGTTGATCGTGCTGCCGCTCGTGCCGCTGGGCGTGGCGCTGGCTGTCGTCGACTGGCATACCCGGCTGTTGCCCAAGGCGGTAGTTGCGCCGATCTACCTGCTCACGATCATCACCTGCCTGGCGTGCGCGGCCATCACCGGTGAACCTGAGAATCTGCGCAGTGCAGCGATCGGGTGGGTGTTCCTGGGCGGCCTGTATCTCGTGCTGTGGTTCATCTACCCGCCCGGCATGGGCTACGGCGACGTCCGTCTGGCCGGGGTGCTGGGTATCGCGCTGGGCTACCTCGGCTACCAGTCCACCGTGTACGGCCTCCTCCTCGGCCTGATGTTCGGCGGGTTCGGTGGCGCGCTGCTCTCACTCCTGCGCGTCGTCGACCGGAAGAACTGCCCCTTCGGGCCGTTCTTGCTCGCCGGGGCCGCGGCCGGCATCGTGCTCGCCGGTCTCGTCGCGGGGTGACCGGGCGCGCCGTCACGCCCGACGGTGGGAGACTGTCGCCATGTTGCGCTGGTTGACCGCGGGTGAGTCCCATGGCCCGTCCCTGGTCGCGATCCTCGAAGGGCTCCCCGCCCACGTCGAGGTCACGACCAGCGACATCTCCGACTCGTTGGCCAGGCGCCGCCTCGGCTACGGCCGCGGTGCTCGGATGAAGTTCGAGCAGGACGAAGTGACCATCACCGGCGGCGTCCGCCACGGCAAGACTCAGGGCGGACCGGTCGCGATCCAGGTCGGCAACACTGAGTGGCCCAAGTGGGAGACGGTGATGTCGGCCGACCCGGTCGACCCGAGCCTGCTCAAAGACACCGGCCGCAACGCGCCCCTGACCCGCCCGCGACCCGGCCACGCCGACCTGGCGGGCATGCAGAAGTACGCCTTCGACGAGGCCAGACCGATCCTCGAGCGGGCCTCGGCGCGCGAGACTGCCGCGCGTGTCGCCCTGGGTCGGGTGGCCTCGAACTTCGTCGAGCAGGCCATCGGCGCCCGCATCGCCTCCCACGTCATCGAGCTCGGCGGGGTGCGAGCGCCCGCGGGGCTGTGGCCCGAGGCCGACGACGTCGCCCGACTCGACGCCGACCCGGTTCGCTGTCTCGACCCGGACGCTTCGGCCGCGATGGTTGCTGCTGTCGACCAGGCGCACACTGACGGCGACACTCTGGGTGGCGTGGTCGAGGTCGTCGTGCACGGACTACCGCCGGGCCTGGGATCGCACGTGCACTGGGACCGCCGCCTGGACTCGCGCCTCGCGGGTGCACTGATGGGCATCCAGGCGATCAAGGGTGTCGAGGTGGGCGACGGGTTCGAGGTAGCGGCCACGCCCGGCTCGTTGGCACACGACGAGATGGTGCCCACCCCTGACGGCATCCGACGCGTCTCAGGTCGCTCTGGCGGCATCGAGGGCGGCATGAGCACCGGCGAGGTGCTGCGCGTGCGAGCTGCGATGAAGCCGATCGCGACGGTGCCGCGGGCGCTGCGCACGGTGGACGTTGCCACGGGCGAGGCTGCGGTGGCCCACCACCAGCGCTCCGACGTCTGTGCCGTGCCGGCCGCTGGCATCGTGGCTGAAGCCATGGTCGCTCTGGTGATCGCCGAGGCGATCGTGGAGAAGTTCGGCGGTGACTCGGTGATGGAGACTCGCCGCAACGTCACGAGCTACCTCGAGACCCTGAGGTACCGGTGATTCCAGACCCCGCCCATCCTGGCCGGGCGCAGCCAGACCAGGCGAACTCAGGGCAGGGGCCACTCGTGGTGCTGGTCGGTCCGATGGGCGCCGGCAAGACCACCGTGGCTGTGCTGCTCGCTGAGGCCTATGGCGTTGCGCACCGCGACACTGACGACGACGTCGAGCGAAGCGAGGGTCGCTCGGTCTCTGACATCTTCGTCGAGTCCGGCGAGGAGCGCTTTCGCGAGCTAGAGCGGCAAGCGGTGGCCGACGCAGTGCAGACCCACACCGGTGTGCTCTCCCTCGGTGGCGGCGCCGTGCTCGATCCGGCCACCCGCGCATTGCTCGCCGGACGCGCGGTCGTGTTCCTCCGAGTTGGGCTGAGCGAGGCGGTGAAGCGGGTGGGGCTGGGCACCGGACGACCGTTGCTGCTCGGCAACGTGCGAGCGCGCATCAAGGCGCTGCTCGACGAGCGCACCCCGATCTATGAATCTGTCGCCACCGTGGTCGTCGATACCGACGACCTCGAGCCGGCCGAGGTCGCGAAGCACATCCAGGAGGCCCTGTCGTGAGCGCCCATGCACCCGAGGCGGTGCTGCACGTCAGCGGCGCTTCGCCCTACGACGTCGTCGTGGGCCACCACCTGGCCGGGCACCTCCCCGCGATGGTGGGAGATGCCTTACGCGTCGCGATCATCTGTCCAGAGTCGCTCGAGCACCTCGTCGACGAGATCGTTGCGCCACTCGTCGAGAGCATGGCCGAACGCGACATCACCGTGCTGGGCGTCCCTGACGGTGAGCAGGCCAAGACCGCCGAAGTCGCCAACTCCTGCTGGGAGGCGCTGGGCGAGGAGGGGTTCACCCGCTCCGACGTCGTGGTGACCTTGGGCGGGGGAGCCACCACCGACCTCGGCGGCTTCGTCGCTGCGTCGTGGCTTCGCGGAGTGCGGGTCGTCCACGTGCCGACGACCCTGCTGGCCATGGTCGACGCCGCCGTCGGGGGCAAGAAGGGCATCAACACCGAGGCCGGCAAGAACCTCGTCGGGGCGTTCCACGAACCGGCCGGCGTCATCTGCGACCTGGCGCTGCTCGAGACGTTGCCGCACGACGAACTCGTGGCTGGGCTCGGCGAGGTGGTCAAGTGCGGATTCATCGCCGACCCCGAGATCCTGCGGCTCGTCGAGAGCGCGAGCGATGACGACCTGCTGCCGTCGTCGCCGGTATTGCGTGAGCTGGTCGAGCGAGCCATCCAGGTGAAGATCGACGTGGTGGTCGCAGACCTGAAGGAGGCTGGAGGCTCGGAGCTCACCGGGGGCCACCCGGGACGTGAAGCGCTGAACTACGGCCACACCCTGGCCCATGCGATCGAGCGGGCCGAGGCGTACGGCATCCGCCACGGCGAGGCGGTCGCGATCGGTTGCGTGTTCGTGGCCGAGCTGGCGCACCGCGCCGCTGGACTTCCCGCAGACCTCGTCGAACGGCACCGGACGGCGTTCGGCCGGGTGGGGCTGCCCACCACGTACGACG
>JBAUWM010000176.1:0-3801 GCA_049583775.1 Nocardioides sp. | reverse complement strand
GCGCCGAGCAGCACAGCCAGGGCACCGCCACCGTCAGTGCCTGGATCAACGTCGCCTTGGCGCTGGGCATGTGCGGCAAGCCGCACGCTGGCTACGGCTGCCTCACGGGCCAGGGCAACGGTCAAGGTGGGCGCGAGCACGGCCAGAAGGCCGACCAGCTGCCCGGCTATCGGATGATCGACGACCCGGCTGCCCGCGCGCACGTCGCCGCCGTGTGGGGTGTCGAGCCCGCAACCCTGCCGGGCAAGGGTCGCTCGGCCTACGAGCTGCTCGACGCCCTCGGCACCGACGAGGGACCCAAAGCACTGCTCGTGCACGGTTCGAACATCGTGGTGTCCGCGCCGCGGGCCACCCACGTGACCGAACGTCTCGCGGCCCTCGACCTGCTCGTGGTGTGCGACATGGTCATGTCGGAGACGGCCGCCATGGCTGACGTCGTCCTGCCCGTGACGCAGTGGGCCGAGGAATCGGGCACGATGACCAACCTCGAAGGACGCGTGATTCTGCGCGAGCAGGCCGTCGCTCCACCCGAAGGCGTACGCAGCGACCTCGACGTGATCGCCGGACTCGCTCAGCGGCTGGGCTCGCACGCAGAGTTCTCCACCGAGCCCGAGGTCGTCTTCGCCGAGCTCGGACGGGCCAGCGCCGGCGGCAAGGCCGACTATGCGGGCATCACCTACGACCGCATCCGCGCCGAGCACGGCGTCTTCTGGCCATGCCCCACCGCCGACCACCCGGGCACGCCGCGGATGTTCGCCGACACCTTCACCACCCCCGACGGTCGCGCCCGCTTCATAGCCGTCGAGCACGTGGGCGCAGCTGAGCAGCCGGACGCCGATTTCCCGGTGCACCTCACCACCGGACGCGTGCTCGCGCAGTACCAGTCGGGCGCCCAGACCCGCCGCGTTGCTGCGCTGCCCGACGAGGGAGCGTTCGTCGAGCTGCACCCGATGCTTGCTGGTCGGATCGGTGCTCGTGACGGCGAGCCCGTCGTGATCTCGACACGACGCGGTCAGATGAAGGCTCCGTGTCGGGTCGTGACCACGATCCGACCCGACACGGTCTTCGTGCCCTTCCACTGGGTCGGCGTCAACCGGCTCACCAACGACGCGCTCGATCCCGCAAGTCGGATGCCGGAGTTCAAGGTCTGTGCCGCGGCGGTGACGGCGTGAGCTCGTTTGGCTCGGGGGTTTCGAGGCTCGGCGCGGGCGCGCCTCGCACCTCGACCACCTCGGGGATCGTCGTGGTGGGTAACGGGATGGCTGCGGTGCGCCTGGTCGAGGAGCTGGTGGCGCGCGGTGTCGAGGGCATCACGGTGCTCGGCGACGAGCCGCACGCCCCCTACAACCGGATCCTGCTCTCGGCAGTTCTCGAGGGAACCCACTCGGTCGAGGCGATCACGATGCGTTCGCCCGAGTGGTATGCCGCGCACGGAGTCGATCTGCGGCTCGGCGCCCGGGTGCTCGAGATCGATCGCGCCTCGAACGAGGTGATGCTCGTCGACGGCACCCGCATCGGCTACGACCGCCTCGTTCTGGCCACCGGCTCGATCCCGACCCTGCCACCGATCCGGGGCCTGGTGCGACTCGACGGTGCCCTCCATGAGCGGGTGCACGCGTTCCGTCACCTCGACGACTGCACCCGCCTGATGGCTGCCGTCCCCGAGGCCCACAACGCCGTGGTCGTCGGAGGTGGTTTGCTCGGACTACAGGTCGCGCGGGCGCTCAGCATCCGCGGCGTCGAGACCGAGATCGTCGAGGGCGGCGAGCACCTGCTACGCAGCCAGGTCGACGCCAAGGCCGGTGCGATCCTGGCCCGCGACCTGCGCCGTCTCGGCACCCGCGTCTACACCGGTTCGCGCGCGATCCGGCTCACCGACGACGGCCTGCGCCTCGACACCGGCTACACGCTCGAGACCGACCTCGTGGTGCTCACGGCAGGTGGTCGACCCTCCACCGCGCTGGCGCGCCGGGCCGAGCTCGAGGTACGCCGCGGCATCGTCGTAGACGACACCTTGACCACGAGCGACGACCGCATTCACGCCATCGGCGACTGTGCCTCGCACCGTGGCCGCACCACCGGCTTCGTGGCGCCGGCGTGGGACCAGGCCGAGCTGCTGGCCGCGAGGCTCGCCGGCGCCGAGACCACGTATGACGGCAGCCGCCTCGTCGCGCGACTACGGGCCACCGACCTCGACGTCGCGGTGCTCGGCGATCCCGAGAACACCGAGGGCGAGGTGGTCGAGGTCTCCAACCCGGTGCGCGGCTCGCACCGCAAGCTGGTCGTCCGCGAAGGCCGCATCGTCGCGGCCACGTTGGTCGGTGACCTCACGCGCATCGGCCTGATCACCCAGCACTACGACCGCGGCACCGTGCTCGCCCCGCACGAGCCGGGCGACCTCCTCCTCGGTGTCGCACCGGCTGCCGCTCACCCGGTGGTGCTCGGCGACGACGCCGAGATCTGCGCGTGCGCCGGCGTTTCGGCTGGCCGGATCCGCGTCTGCGCCTCGGTCGACGAGGTGCGCGACACCACCCGCGCCACCACCGGATGCGGCGGGTGCGAGCCCGTCGTCCGTCAGCTCCTGTCTTCCCGCCCTCTATCGGCCACCCACTGAAAGGCCCAGAACATGATGGCCCCCCACCTCCGCAAGCAGCTCGTTGTCGTCGGTCACGGCATGGTCGGCCACCGGTTCGTGCAGGCCGCGATCGAGCGCGGCCTCACTGAGACCCACGACATCGTGGTGATCGGTGAGGAGCCGCGCGCGGCCTACGACCGGGTGGCGCTCACCTCGTTCTTCCAGGTTGGCGCCGAGGAACTCTCACTCCTGCCCGACGGTGCGTACGAAGACCCGCGCGTGCGGCTGCTGCTCGACACCGAGGTGCGCGCCTTCGACCCCGAGACCCAGACGGTGCTGCTCGATGACGGTCAGGTGTTGGCCTACGACGAGCTCGTGCTCGCCACCGGAGCGGCACCGTTCGTGCCGCCGGTGCCGGGGCACGAGCTGCCGGGCACCTTCGTCTACCGCACCATCGAAGACCTCGAGGCGATCCGCGAGGCCGCTGCCGGTGCTCGCGTCGGCGCCGTGATCGGCGGTGGCCTGCTGGGTCTGGAAGCGGCCAAGGCGCTGGCCGACCTGGGGCTCGAGACGCATGTGGTCGAGATGGCACCTCGACTGATGGCGGTGCAGATCGACGACGTCGGTGGCGCGACGCTGCGGCGTCACATCGAGGCGCTCGGCCTCACCGTGCACACCGGCGCGATGACCACCGAGGTGCTGGGCGAGGGCCGCGTGACCGGTCTGGCCGTCAAGGACCAGGCGATGGTTCCTGAGGAGGGAGCGGAGCGACCCTCTCGAAGGATTGCCGCTGACGTCGTGGTCTTCTCGGCCGGTATCCGGCCTCGCGACGCGCTGGCCCGTAAGGCTGGCCTCGAGGTCGCCGAGCGCGGCGGCGTACTGGTCGATGAGCAGTGCCGCTCCTCAGACGCACACGTCTGGGCGATCGGCGAGTGCGCCGCTCCCGCCGGACGCATGTACGGCCTGGTGGCCCCGGGCTACGCGATGGCCGAGGTGGTCGTCGACGCGATGCTCGGGGGGCCGGGCGCCTTCACCGGCGCCGACCTGTCGACCAAGCTCAAGCTGATGGGAGTCGATGTCGCCAGCTTCGGCGACGCGTTCGCCACCACTCCCGGTGCGCTCGAGCTGGTCTTCGCCGACGCGGTGTCTGGCGTCTACAAGAAGTTGGTGGTCAGCGACGACGGCACGCGGCTGCTGGGTGGTGTGCTGGTCGGCGACGCCACCGC